>DASTHG010000103.1:0-3529 GCA_035718325.1 Gemmatimonadales bacterium
GACGCTCCCGGACTGGCCAGGGCCGGGAGACCCTGCCTACTGGAGCGTTGCAGCCTGCCGACGTCGTTCTTACTGCATCGCTTGCGCGCTCGCCAAATGGTAGCGGGCCGTGGCTGACGGGGGCCTGTCGAGGCGAATGCAGAGGCCGAGCTCAGACGGCTAGCGCTCTCTCCTGATTAATCATTCACGGCCGTCGCTCAGCAGCGACGGCCGTCGGGTGTCCGACGACCCACCCGGTAGTGTCCCGCCCCGCCCCTCTGGTTCTCCCGACGCACAACGCTGCGGCAGGGCACCATATGTCGAGGCTGCGCTTCACTTCACAGAGCCCTACCTGGCACCAACCCTGCGTGTCAGGACGGTGTGCGCAACGACGCCGTCGAGCTCGTCGTCACCGGCCTCGCCTTGGAGCCCGCGGCAGTTCGTGCGTTCGCATCGCTGCTCTCGGACGCTGAGCGCGAACGAGCGAGTCGATTCGCCTTTCCCCGCGATGCCCGCCGGTTCATCGTCTGCCGCGCGCGACTGCGACAGCTGCTCGCGGCGCGATTGCGCATGCGGCCAGAGTCGGTGGAGCTGACCGCCGGCGCACGGGGCAAACCTGCGCTCGCGAATCCCAGGAGGAACGGAGACCTGCGCTTCAACCTGTCGCGCCGCGACGATATCGCGGTCTATGTGCTCTCATCCGGCCGCGAGGTGGGGATCGACATCGAAGCCGTCCGCATGATCCGAGACGCCGACACCATCGCTGCGCGGTGGTTTGCACGCGGTGAACACGATGCCTACCAGGCCCTGGACCCGTGTGAGCGACCGCTCGGGTTCTTCAATTGTTGGACGCGAAAGGAAGCCTTCGTGAAAGCGCTCGGCGACGGTCTTTCCTACGGGCTCGACCGCTTCGAGGTCTCGCTCACTCCTGGGGAGCCGGCGAAACTCCTGCGTGTCGAGAATACGCCCGGGGCGGACTGTGGTTGGTCGCTGGTCAGTTTCTCCCCGGCCTCGGGCTACGTCGCGGCAATCGCCGCCCAGCAATAAGCGATGCCTCCGTACCGATCCCCGTGGATGAGTGATGGGTTGCAGGCATTCCGCGCGTCGGTGCGCACCTTCGTGCACACCGAATTCGTCCCACTCCAAGCCCGCTGGCGCATGCAACATCGCCCCGACGCCGACGCGTGGACGAAGGCCGGCGCCATCGGCATGCTGCTCAGCGACGTCCCCGCGGAATACGGCGGCGGAGCGGGCACGTTCGCCCACGAGGCCATCATCGTGGAGGAGCTGGCGCACGCTGGAGTTCCGTTCGCGTCCTTCATCCATGACAGCGTCGCGCACTACCTGCTGGCCTACGGCCGCGAAGAGCAGAAGCGCAACTGGCTGCCGCGAATGGCACGCGGCGAGCTGGTGGGGGCGATCGCGATGAGCGAACCCGCCGCAGGCTCGGACTTGCAGGGCATCAAGACCACCGCCTGCCGCGACGGCGACCACTACATCATCAATGGTTCGAAGACGTTCATCACGAACGGCCTGGCCGCTGGTCTCGTCTGCCTCGCGGTGAAAACCGATGTCAAGGCGGCCGGGCCAAGGGGCATTTCGCTCCTCATGGTCGAGGTGACGGGGCTTCCCGGATACCGGGTGGGCGACCCGCTCGAAAAGGTCGGTCTGCCGTCGCAGGACTCCTGCGAGCTGTTCTTCAAGGACGTGTGCGTTCCGGCCGCGAATCTCCTGGGCTCGGCGGAGGGCCAGGGATTCTTCCAGATCATGGAGAAAATGAGTTACGAACGGCTGGCGATCGGTGTCGGGGCCGTCGCCACGATGGAGCGGGCAGTGGCCCTGACCAGCAAACATGCCAAACAGCGGATGGCGTTCGGCAAGCCGTTGATCGAGCTCCAGCATACGCGCTTCAAGTTGGCCGAGTGCGCGACCGACGCGCACATCGCCCGCGTCTTCCTCGACCAGTGCATCGCGCGGTTCATCGCCGGCCAGCTCGACGACGCGACGATCGCCATGGCCAAGTATTGGCTCACGGACTGCGAGTGCCGCATCGTGGACGAGTGCGTGCAATTGCACGGCGGGTACGGGTATCTGACGGAGTATCCCATCGCCCGCATGTGGACCGACAGCCGGGTGCATCGCATCTACGCCGGGACGAACGAAATCCTGAAGGAGTTGATCGCCTCATCGCTGTGAGAGGAGCAGGTGACGACTATCACTGAGCGCGAGCACCGGACGCTGGTCGTCGAGTTCAACGACTCGGCGGCACCGTATCCGGCGCACCAGACCATCATCGAGCTGTTCGAGGCTCAGGTCGCGCGCACGCCCGAAGATGAGGCCATCCGATTCGCAGCCCACTCGTTGACGTATCGCGAACTCAACGACCGCGCGAACCAGATGGCCGCGCACCTTGCCACGCTCGGCGTCGGCCCGGATCACCTGGTCGCGCTGTACATGGAGCACGCGATCGAGGTGGTATGCGCCATCCTGGGCGTTCTCAAGAGCGGTGCCGCCTACGTGCCGGTCGATCCCGCCGCCCCGCGGGAGCGCCTCGCCTTCATGTTGGAGGACATCGCGGCAGGACGGGCCGGCCCGTTGCCGGTGTTGGTGACTCAGTCGCCGTTGGTCGACCGGCTTCCCCGTGGCGCGGCACGCGTGGTGACGCTCGACGCCGGCTGCGCGGCGATTGCCCAGTACCCGGTTGCGAATCCCCAATCTCGCATCTCGCCCAGCAGCCTCGCCTACGTCATCTACAGCTCAGGGTCCACCGGCACGCCCAAGGGCGTGATGATCGAGCATAAGAGCCTGGTCAACTACGTGTGGTGGGCCAACGCTCAGTATTGTCGGGGCGAGCGCCTGGCCTGGCCGCTGTTCTCGGCGCTCGCGTTCGATCTCACGGTGACGTCGATCTTCACGCCGCTCATTTCCGGTGGGCGCATCGTGGTGTATCGCGAAGACCCGGAAATGCACGGGATCGCGATCTTCCAGGTCGTCGAAGACGACGGGGTGGACATCGTCAAGCTCACGCCCGCGCACCTGGCCATGATCAAGGACACGGATCTTCGGGCCAGCAGGATCCGCACGCTGATCGTGGGCGGCGAGGACTTCAAGACCGAGCTGGCGCGCGACGTCACGCGCAGTTTCGCCCGCCCGGTGGACATCTACAACGAATACGGCCCCACCGAAGCCACGGTCGGTTGCATGATTCACCGCTACGACGGGGAGCAGGACCTAGGGCCTTCGGTCCCGATCGGCAATCCGGCAGCGAACGCCGGCGTCTACATCCTGGATGAGTCTCTCAACCCCGTTCCCACCGGCGTCATTGGTGAGATGTATCTGGCGGGAGACGGCATCGCTCGGGGGTACCTCAATCGGCCGGAGCTCACCGCGGAGCGGTTCCTGACGGCCGCGGACCCGCGGCAGAAACGAGCGCAGCCGTTGCGTCTGTTCAGGACCGGGGACCTCGCGCGGTGGAGTGCCGCCGGCCGTATGGAATTCCTCGGCCGCACGGATCATCAAGTGAAGATCGCAGGCGCGCGCATCGAGCTCG
>DASTHG010000104.1:0-4013 GCA_035718325.1 Gemmatimonadales bacterium
ATGAGATACGAGTAGTCTGGCATAGGCTCTCGATGTGCGAATTGTACTTGGCTCGGTGATGAGTGGCGTGTGGCGAGTGGCGTGTGACCGTTACCCACCACACGCCACTCGCCACACTTATTTCTCAGTCACCGCAACCGACCCGTGCATGTCCCGCGGATGGAACGAGCAATCGTAGTGATGAAGACCGGGAGTGGCAAACGACACCGTCACGCTGTCTCCCGGCCGCAATATGTGAATCGCCCCGCCGTCGTCCACCAGCCGCACCGAATGGGTGAAGCGGTCGTGGTTGACCCACGTCACCCCCGTGCCCGCCGCCACGGTGATCGCGGCGGGCCGGAATATGTAGGAAGGCGGTAGCTCGACCCGATCGGTCGCCACGGGAGCGGCGCTGCCTCCCGTGTGGGTGCAGGCCACTGCGGCGGCCGCCACCACGAGCCTCGCGCCCCATGCCAACCGCCGGCGTTTCACCGGCGGGCCCCCGTCAGGCCGCGACGCGCCAGCCCGGTGAAGAGAATAATGAAGGCGAGGAGATCGAGCACTTCGCTGATCGTGTGCGCGAAGAGAAAGACGGTCCAGTCCATGTGATAGGTGAAGTAACTGACCTCGGCGAGCGCATAGAGCGTGAAGGCCCAGCCCAGGTCGCCCGCGTTCGCGGCGAACGAGCGGCGGGCGAAATACGCGCCGATCAGAAAAGCCACCAGGTGGATCGCCATAAAGACGGGTGCGGGAATCGCGTTGATGAAGGCTCCAAACGGCATGTCGACCTCCGGTCAAGGGACGTGGCCTGGACTTCTAAAACATATATACGTTAGTTTTAGAACTCCTGGATGCATGGAGAGGTTCCGCGGTGCAGGCTGACGTCGGGGCGCTGTTGACGCGCCTCGCACTCCTCGAGGATCCCGTCCGGCGGGCGCTCTACTTCCACGTCGCCCGGCGCGGCGGGAACACGAGCCGCGACCAGGCGGCCCGTGCGATGGGAGTGTCCCGCGCCCTGGCTGCGTTTCACCTCGACAAGCTGGTGCGCGCAGGCCTGCTCGAGGTCAGCTACCGGCGCCTGAACCGCCGCCGCGGCCCCGGCGCCGGACGGCCATCCAAGCTCTACCGTCCCGCCACGGTCGAGCTGTCGCTGTCGCTCCCCGCGCGGGAATACGGGCTCGCCGCCGAGCTGTTCGCGGAGGCGTTCGCGGGCCCCCAAGCCAGGGCACAACTCGATCGTGTCGCGCGGCGCGTCGGCCGCCGTTTCGCTGCCGCGGCCGGAACCACAGGGCGGCGCGCGTTTGTAACCGCGCTCGAGCGCCACGGCTACGCGCCCTCAACCGCACCCGATGGCACAATCGTGCTGCACAACTGCCCCTTCGATGCACTCGCGCGAACCCACAAGGATCTCGTGTGCGGCATGAATCGCGCGTTGGTGCACGGGTTCAAGGCGGGAGCTGCTCTGACCGGCTACCAGCTGGTCGCCAATGACCGGCCCGGGGAGTGCTGCGCCCTGCTCCGGCCCGCCAGGAAGAGCGCTTCGAGGTAACCTCGGGACTGTCCGGTTGCGGGACGCGGATTCCCACCTTCGCGCAGTCCCGGCGCAGCAACCTCTCGTAACCTCCCATCTATCAAACGCTTCCGGGCAGGGGACATGGCATGTCCCGTGCTTTGTCACCCTGTGCATCGTGGCCTTCTTCTAATAACCGACGAACCGACACCCGAGAACGTCTTGGATATAGCCCGCGCCCCGGTCAAGAATCGACGCCGCCTCTGGCAGGTGGGCATCGCCATCGGGGTGATCCTGCTCGTCACGCTCGTGCTGTCGAGCCTCAAGCCTGCCGCGCCGACGGTCGAGGGCGGTACGCCGTGGATCGATTCGGTGCGCCGCGGCGAGATGCTGCGCGAAGTCCGCGGCCCGGGGACGCTCGTCCCCGAGCACATCCGCTACGTCTCGACGCTCGCGTCGGCCCGGGTGGAGCGACTCATCGTGGTGCCGGGCCAGCAGGTCCAGGAAAACACGTTGTTGCTCGAGCTGTCCAACCCCGACGTGCAGATCCAGGCGCTGCAAGCCGAGCAGCAGTACACGGCCGCACAAGCACAGCTCGTGAGTCTCCGCACCACGCTGCAGAGTCAAAAGCTCACCCAGGAAGGCGTCGTCGCTACGACGCGCACCGATTACGAGGCGGCGAAGCGCGCAGCCCTGGGAGCCGACACCCTTGCGGGACACGGCCTCATCGCCCCCAACGATGCCGCGCTCGCCAAGGATCGGGCAGTGGAGCTCGAGACGCGCTACCGCGTCGAGCAACAACGGCTCGAGTTGATCGCGTCGACGATCGACTCGCAGATCGCCGTGCAGATGTCCCAGGTGGAGCGGCTCAAGGCCATCGCCCAGTTTCAGGAGACGCGCGTGCGCTCGCTGCAGGTGCGGGCCGGCGTGGCCGGCACCGTCACCGACCTGACGCTGCAGGCGGGCCAATGGGTCACCGAGGGGACGATCCTCGCGAAGGTCGTGCAGCCGGGGAAGCTCAAGGCGGTGCTGCAGATCCCCGAAACAATGGCGAAGGACGTGTTGATCGGGCAGCCTGCGTCGATCGATACCCGGAACGGCATCATCAAGGGGCACGTGAGTCGCTCCGATGCGAACGCCACGAACGGCACGGTGACCGTGGACGTGTCGCTCGATGGAGCGCTCCCGGCCGGTGCGCGACCCGATCTCTCCGTGGACGGCACGATCGAGGTCGACCGGCTCGAGAACGTTCTTTTTACCGGCCGTCCCGCCTACGGCCAGCCCAACAGCACGATCGGGATGTTCAAGGTGGTCGAGGGCGGCCACTACGCGGTGCGCATCCAGGTGCGCGTCGGCCGCACGTCGGTGAATTCGATCGAGATCATCCAGGGATTGAACCAGGGTGATCGGGTGATTCTCTCGGACATGTCGCAGTATGACAACGTAGACAGAGTCAAACTGAAGTGATTGGTGGCGTGTGGCGTGTGGCGAGTGCTGCATTCACCCGCCACTCGCCACAAACCACTAGCCACTGTCACACAAGGAGACCCAATGCCGGGCAACGGTGCGCCAACTCTCATTCAGCTGCAGGGCATCAAGAAAGTCTTTTATACCGACGAAGTGGAAACGCACGCACTGGCCGACGTGCACCTCGGCATCAAGCAGGGCGAGTACGTCGCTATCGCCGGACCATCGGGGTGCGGCAAGACGACGCTGCTCTCGATCCTCGGGCTGCTCGACACGCCGACCGACGGCAGCTACCTGCTCGACAGCCAGCCGGTGGCCAACCTGTCCGCGGCCGATCGCGCCCGCGTCCGCAACCGGCAAATCGGGTTCATCTTCCAGGCGTTCAACCTGATCGGCGATCTCACGGTATACGAGAACGTCGAGCTGCCGCTGACCTACCGCGGGCTCTCCGGCGCCGAGCGCAAGAAGCGCGTCACGGACGCGCTCGAGCGGGTGGGGATGTCGCACCGCATCAAGCACTATCCGGCGCAGCTCTCGGGCGGCCAGCAACAGCGTGTGGCCGTCGCCCGGGCGGTGGCCGGTGACCCCGCGATCCTGCTCGCCGACGAGCCGACCGGAAACCTCGATTCGTCGAACGGCGAATCGGTGATGGAGCTGCTGCGCGAGCTGCATCGCGGCGGCGCCACGATCTGCATGGTCACGCACGACCCCCGCTACGCCGCGCACGCCGATCGCACGATCGAGCTGTTCGACGGCCGGGTGGTGGAGGAGCACGGAGTCGGACTGGGCTCAGCGGCGCACCACTAGTCGATGGAGACCCTGCTCCAGGATCTGCGCTATGCCGCGCGCTCCCTCACGCGGAGCCCGGGGCTGACGATCGCCGCCGTGCTGACGCTCGGACTCGGCATCGGGGCCAACAGCGCGATGTTCGGCGTCGTGGACCGGCTCTTTTTCCGGCCACCGGCTCACGTCCAGGACCCCGATCGCGTGGTGCGAGTCAACGTCACCAAGACCCAGCTTCCGTTCGGGACGTTCACCGGGAGCCTCGCCGACTTCC
>DASTHG010000105.1:0-2696 GCA_035718325.1 Gemmatimonadales bacterium
CGCCGCGGCCGCCGCGCTGGCGCTTCTCGCGGGCTGCGCCACCAGCCAGCTGGTCTCGCAGCAGGCCAACCCCGACTACGTCGGCAAGTCCTTCAAGAGCGTGATGGTCGTGGCGGTTACGGCGGACGATCTGCTCCGCCGCGCCTACGAGGACCGCATGGCCGCGCTGCTCGGCAAGCGCGGCCTGAAAGGGATTCCCTCCTATGCGGCGGTCGGATCCCGTGGCCAGGTCGAGGAAGCGGAGCTGCGCCAGGCCGTCGCTCGGTCGGGCGCCGAAGGCGTGCTCGTTACGCGGGTCACGCGGGTCGATCGGTCGTCGGGGACCCTGCCCGGCGGTACGGTCGCCGTCGGCGTTGGCGGGGGCTTCTACGGTTACTACTCCACGGTGTGGGACTCGGTCACCGTTGGTCCGCAGAGAATCACCGGTCCGTCGTGGACGGTCTCCGAGACGCGCCTGTTCGACGCGAAGACCGGCGTGCTGGCATGGACCGGGACGGTGGAGACGAGGGAGAACGACGACCTAGGCGCGGCGTTGACGCAGTACCTCGATCTCATATTCGACACCATGGTGAACAACCGAGTCCTTTAGATCGAAGGAGTGAGCAACCATGAGAATCGCCGTTCTTTCCGTGCTGTTCGGCGCCGCCTTGGCGGCGGGCTGCAGTACGGCGCCCGTCACGTCCCTGGAGATAAGCTGGGTGACCCCTGAGCTGCCCCAGGCGCCCTTCAGGAAGCTGCTGATCATCACGGTGGCGAGCGACGAGTTCGTGCAGATCGCCTTCCAGGACCAGATGGCTGCGCAGCTCAAGGAACGCGGCGTCAACGCGGTGGCATCCCACCGCTACTTCACCCGCTACACCGCGGCCGAGAAGGAGCGCTTCAAGCAGAGCATCGACGAGTCGGATGCCGATTTCGTCCTGCTCGCGCGCGTGACCATCAGCGACGAGGGGGTAACCCACAGCGCGGACTCGGTCGTCGGGACGAACGGCGTGCCGTACGGTTCGGCCGGAATCTACGGCGTCTACGCGGGGTACTACGCCCCGGGTTACTACGCTCCTGCGGGCGACTACACGGTGAAGACCGTGACCGCGGAAGCCTCGATCTTCGCGGAGAAGGGCGGGAAGCTCATCTGGTCGGCGAGGACCCGGACGACCAACGCCCAGAACGTGAAAAGCGGCGCAGCCGCCGCGACTCAGTACATCGCAGTCATCCTCGACGCAATGAAGAAGGACAGGCTGCTCTGATCCTGTCCGTTCAATCTACCTTGGCGCCCGACTGCTTCACCACCTTCGCCCACTTCTCCATCTCCGACCGTATCAGCGCGTCGAACTGCTCGGGCGTGGAGCCGATCGGCTCCATGCCCTGCTGCTTCATGCGTTCGGTGAGGTCGGAGCTCTTCACCGCCTTTGCGATGTCGGCGCTGATGCGGTGGACGAGATCGCGCGGCGTGGCGGCCGGCGCGACGATGCCGACGAGCGACAGCGCGCTCACGCCGGGCACGGTTTCGCAGACGACGGGGTAGTCGGGCGCGTCCGGCGTGCGCTGAGGCGAGAGGAGGGCGAGGACTTTGATCTTTCCCGACTTGATCAGCGGCTGCACGGCATAGAGCACGTCCATGAGGATCGGCACCCGCCCGGCGACCACGTCCTGGTCCGCCGGCGCACCGCCCTTGTAGGGCACGTGCACGAGGTCGATGCCCGCGGTCGCTTTCAGCAGCTCGACGGAGAGATGCATGGCAGTGCCGCTGCCCGGGGTGGCGTAGGCGAGCTTGCCCGGCTCTTTCTTCGCGAGCGCGATGAGTTCGCGGATATTGTTCGCCGGGAACGAAGGGTTCGCGGCCATCACCAGGTGCTGCACCGACACCTGCGTCACGCCGGTCAGGTCCCGCAGCGTGTCGTACGGCAGGTCGCTGCGCAGGCTGGGGTTGATGACGTAGGCGGTGACGACCGTGCCGAGCGTGTAGCCGTCGGGCGCGGACTTGGCGACGTACTCGGTGCCGACCACCGTCCCCGCACCGGGCTTGTTCTCGATGACCACCGGCTGGCCCCACACCTCCTGCATCTTCGCGGCGACGAGGCGCCCGACGATGTCGGTCGCGCCTCCAGGCGGGAACGGAACCATCAAGCGGACGGGGTGCGTCGGAAACATCTGCGCTCCCGCCGCAAGCGGAACAAGTGCAGCGAGCGCGAGACAGAGGAGCTTCTTCATCAGCGCGTGCGCGCCGCGTCGCCATCGGTGACCCTGAGGTCGGGCACGCCGCCGGTCGCGACCGGGTCGTCGCGGTAGAGCTTCTTGAAGTCGAAGGTGGCGCGCCGGCCTTCCTGCTTCGGCACCCCGTTCTGCGCGAACAGGTTGAACTCGCGGGGGACGTCGCGGAAGCCGTCCGCGTCGAACCAGAACCGAACCAGGCGGCGGTGGCGCTCGGGTTCGGGGAAGTTCGTGAAGCGGGTGCGCGCGTGCATCACGGCGTAGTTGTTGATGACAATCATGTCGCCGCGCTCGAGGAAGAAGGCGAGGCGGTTCCCGGGGGCCGAGGCGACCTGGTCGAAGAGGTTCAGCGCCTCGATGTCCCGCGGCTCGAGCGGCACGCCGCGCTCGCGCATCCCGCCCGCGATGCCGGCGCGCTGGTAGCGGCAGCTCACTTGGCCGCCGCGGTTGGCGAACACCGGCGTGCGGTAGGGCGTCGCCGGCTCCTC
>DASTHG010000106.1:0-4170 GCA_035718325.1 Gemmatimonadales bacterium
CGACCCCCGCGCGCGGGCGGAGACGCTCGCGCCGCAGCACTTCATCGCGGTGTGGCGCTGGTCCTACGATGGCCCAGACTTGCGCCAGAAGGGGGGATTGTGAAATAATTCACAATAATGCGCAAGATCTCCGACTCGACCGTTCGCCGGCTCGCCCTGTATCTCCGGTTTCTCGAGCACTCGACCGCTCAGGGCCTCACCACCATCAGCTCGGCCGAGCTGGCGCGCCGCGGGGGCACGACCTCGGCGCAGGTGCGCAAAGACCTGTCGTTCTTCGGATCGTTCGGGAAGCGGGGACTGGGCTATTCCGTTCCGGAGCTGGCGGCCCGGATCCGGGACATTCTGGGACTGAAGCGCACGCATCGCGTGGTGCTCGTCGGAGCGGGGAAGATGGGCGGCGCGCTGCTACACTATCGCGGGTTCCGTCAGCACGGCTTCGACGTCGCCGCGATTTACGACAAGGATCCCAAGAAAATCGGCGCCCGCTCCAACGGGCTCGTCGTCCGGGACATCAAAGCGCTCGAAACCGATCTCAAGAAAGAGCCGACCGACATCGCCATTCTCGTGACCCCCGCCGAGGCGGCGCAGGAGGTGACCGACCGGCTCGTCCGGGCGGGTGTCAAGGCGATCCTCAACTTCGCGCCGGTGCCGCTCGTGGTTCCCACCGACGTGGCGGTGCAGAGCGTCAATATGGCGCTGGAACTGGAAACGCTGAGTTTCGCGCTGACCAACCGTTAGCACAAATGCAGAATGCAGAATGATGAATGCAGAATTGGCCACTTTACATTCTGCATTCTTCATTCTGCATTAGATTTCCCGCCCCAATGCCCCGCGTCCACGTCACGTCCGAGATCGGCACACTGCGCGACGTCCTGGTGCACACGCCCGGGAACGAGCTGGTCGCCGTCACACCGGGAAACCGGGAAGACTACCTCTACGACGACATCATCGACCTCGAGCTGGCGCAGCGTGAGCATCGCCGGCTGGTGGCGGTGCTGGAACGCTTCGCCGAGGTTCACGAGGTCCGTGAGCTGTTGACCGAGATCGTAGCGCGTCCCGATGTACGGGACTTTCTGGTGACGCGCGCGCTCGAGGTCGTGCCCTCCGATGCTTTGGCCAAGCAGCTCGCGGTCTTGTCGGCGGAGCAGCTGGTCGGCTTGATGGTCGAGGGCACGTTCGAAGAGGCCGGTCCGATCGCCCGGGCATTGAACGAAGTCGGCTACGCGCTGCCGCCGCTCCCCAACCTCTTCTTCACCCGCGACGTCGGCATCGTGGTGGGCGAGCACGCCATCATCGGCTCGATGCGCTACGGCGTACGCTGGACCGAAGAGATGCTCGTCAAGGCGCTATTCCGCTATCACGACCAGCTCGAGAACGCGGGGATCCTCTACGACGGCTCCGAGGAGCGGCGCCACACCTACACGCTCGAAGGGGGCGACGTTCACCCGCTGCGTCCCGACCTCCTCGTGCTCGGCTTCAGCGAGCGCTCCAGTCCTGCCGCGCTCGATCAGCTGTGCGAGCTGGCATTCGAGAAGTGCGGCGTCTCGGACGTGGTCATCGTGGTGCTCCCCAACGAGCGTACCGCGATTCATCTCGACATGATCTTCACCCAGATCGACCGCGAGACCTGCGTCATCTACCCGCCGTTCTTCGTCGGGGCCGAGCGGCTGGCGGTGCTGCACCGGCGCAAGCGGTCGAAAGGCGTGAAGGAAATGCCCAACTTCTTCGCCGCGATGCAGGCGGTCGATCTGCCGCTCGAGCCCGTGTTCTGCGGCGGCACCGCGCGCGCCGTGCAGGAGCGGGAGCAGTGGTCTTCGGCCTGCAACTTCTTCACGCTGCGGCCGGGGCTGACGATCACCTATACCCGCAACGAGGCGACGATTCGCGAGCTCGAGCACACCGGCTACCGCATCGTCTCGGCGGTGAACCTGCTCACCGGCGAGGAGCGGTTCGACGAAGGAGAGAAGGGAGTCATCACGATCGACGGCAGCGAGCTGGTGCGCGGCGGCGGCGGCCCGCGCTGCATGACGCTGCCGTTGCGCAGGGACGATCTGTGAGAAGAATGCTGAATACAGAATGCAAGTGATGAATTCTGCATTCAGCATTCTGCATTCATCACTGGACGTTGCATCGTGACCATCTCATTCAAGGTCGGCTCCCTGCAGTGCCACTTGATCGAGGCCGGCACCGTCCGTCTCGACGGCGGCGCGATGTTCGGCGTCGTCCCCAAACCGCTGTGGGAGCGGCGTACCACTCCCGATGAACGCAACCGCATCCTGCTGGCGATGCGCTGCCTGCTGGTGGAGCACGACGACGGTCTCGTGCTGGTCGACACCGGGCTCGGCGACAAGGACGACGCGAAGTTCCGGGACATTTATTGCGCGGACAATGCGGGCAGCCGCGGCCGAACCCGGTTGGAGGATGGGCTCGCGGCGCTGGGGCACGGCCCTGCGGATGTCCGCTGGGTGATCAACACCCACCTGCATTTCGATCACGCCGGGGGCGATACATATCGGGCGCCATCGGGGGAGCTGTTGCCCGCGTTCCCGCGCGCGCGCTATGTGGTCCAGCGCGGGGAGCTCCACTTCGCACGGAACACGAATGAGCGGACGGCCGGGAGCTATCTGGCGGCGAACTTCAGTGGGATCGACTTCCAGCTCCTGGAAGGAGAGGCGACGCCGCTGCCCGGGATCCGCTGCCTCCCGACGCCGGGCCATGTGCCGTTTCACCAGTCGATCATCGTCCACAATGGGGGCGAGGTGGCGTGTTTCATCGCCGACCTGATCCCGACCGCCGCCCACATCCCGCTGCCGTGGATCATGGGCTACGACCTCGAGCCGCTGGTGACCCTGGAGACACGGCGCCGCGTGTACCAGCGCGCCGAGGCGGACGGGTGGCGCATCTGTTTCGAACATGATCCCACGGTCGCGATGGGGCGGTTGGGACGGGACGGCAAGAGCTTCGGCCTTGTGGAGCCAGTGCCCGCCGCGTAGCTTGTGCGGCGGTACAACATGCAAGCGGGCGCCGGTGGCGCCCCACCTCCAGGCCTTTCCGGCGAGCCGGAGAGCGCTCCAGGGTCCGAGAAAGAGAAGCGTCGTCAGTTTTCGGTTTTCGGTTATCGGTCAATCACGGCCGTGACCGATTACCGATGACCGACAACCGATGACGCATTCGCGGACTCTAGAACGACTGGAGTCCGCATTTTCATTTAGTGAAAGGCGACCAACTGCCTCCTCCTGAAAGCAGCAACACCAGCAAGCAGCCGCGGACCCGGATCAACCGGATGATCCGCATCAGTCCGGTTCGGGTGATCGCCGATGACGGCGCGCAGCTCGGGGTGCTGACGATCGATGAAGCGCTCGCGGCGGCGGCAGAACGGGGTCTCGATCTGGTGGAAGTGGCGCCGTTGGCGCGCCCGCCCGTGGTCAAGATCATGGACTATGGCAAGTTCAAATTCGAGCAGGCGAAAGCGGCGCGAGCGGCCAAAAAGAAGCAGCACGTCATTCACTTGAAGGAAGTGAAGTATCGCCCCGGGATCGATGACCACGATTTCGATTTCAAGACCCGGCACGCGCGCGAGTTTCTGCAGGACGGCAACAAGGTGAAGGTGACGATGATGTACCGCGGCCGGCAGATGGCGCACATCGAGCTGGGACGGGAAGTGCTCGATCGAGTCGCGACGGAGTTGAAGGACATCGCCAAGATCGAGCAGGATCCGCGGCTGGAGGGGCGGAACATGTCAATGGTGCTTGCACCGAAATAGCACCGCAATAAGACGCTATCGGCTATCAGCTATCAGCCAGCCGATCGCCAATAGCCGATAGCTGATAGCCGCTTTTCAGGAGCGACCAGTGCCCAAAATGAAATCCAAGCGCGCGCTGCGCAAACGCGTGCGGCTCACCGGCTCGGGACGGCTGCGCCGTCACCAGGCGATGAAGAGCCATATCCTGACGAAGAAGCATCCCAAGCGCAAACGCCACCTGCGCAAAGGAGCTCTCGTTGCCCACGCCGACGAGCGCCGCCTGAAGCGGCTCTTGTCGACCTAAGGAGGCCCCATGCCCCGGGTCAAGAGCAACGTCGCGCGCCTGAAGCGCAAGAACAAGGTCATGAAGCTCGCCAAGGGCTACTTCGGTGGGCGCAGCAAACTGTGGAAGGCGGCCAAGGAGAGCG
>DASTHG010000107.1:0-4914 GCA_035718325.1 Gemmatimonadales bacterium
CAGGAACATGCCCGTGAGGTTGGTGTTCACCACCGCCTGCCACTGCTCGAGCGTCAGGTCCTCGAGCAGGATCTTCCCCGGCGTGCCGATTCCGGCGTTGTTGAAGAGCACGTCGAGCCGCCCGAACTTCGTCTTGGTCGCGTCGAACAGCGCCTGCACCTGCTTCTGCTCGGTGACGTCGGTGGCGACGACCAGGGCGCGCTCGCCCGCGCCCGAGACCTTCGCCGTCTCCTCGAGCAGGTCCTTGCGCCTTCCCGCGAGCGCGACGCGGTAGCCGTCCTTCAGAAACGCGAGCGCGACCGAGCGGCCGATTCCGCTTCCCGCGCCGGTGACGATCGCTGCTTTTCCCGATGAAGCCATGGTGTCTCCCTGAATGATCTTGGTCAGCGCACGGCGGCGAGCTGCCGCGCCTGCTCGACGCCAGCGCCGACGCGCTTCGAGGCCGCCGCGATCCGCTTGCGCGCCGCCTCGACCGCCTCGTCGGAGGCCAGGGGCGCGCGAAGCTGCGCGGCCATTTTCTTCCGGGTCGGAGGATACGACGCGAGCAGCCGGTCGAGCGCCTCCGACGAGACGCGGTAGTCGAAGTAGCTCCTCTCCATGCGGTCCTTGGCGCTGACCGCCTCGTCTATCCACGCCTTGGAGCGGCGCGCCGCTCCACGCATGTGCTCTCTCAGCTTTCCCTCGGTCGCCGCAACCTGGATGCCGTAGCGATGACTCGCCGCCTGCTCGCGCAGGATCTGCCGCACCGTGAGCAGATACTCCTCGGCGGCCGCGCCGAGCGCCCGGTCGGACGAGGCGCTCGTGTCGCGCAGCTCGATCAGGTGCTTGTCGACCTCCTGCGCCTGCTCGTCGAGCTTGGCCACGGTCTGGGGGCTCGCCCCCTCGGGGTTCAGCGCGAGCGCAGCTTCCAGGCGTTCGCTCGAATCGCGCACCAGCACAGCGACCGCCTTGTGCTGCTGGTTCTTTCGGTAGGCGGTCACGCCCCAGACCGCGAGCGCCGATGCGACGAGCAGCGCGGCGAGCGCGAAGGTGCCGCCCCTCGTCAGCGCTCCGCGAGCGCCTGCGGCCGCAAGAATCGCCCGCGGGAATTCCATGCGCGCTAGGCTAGCAAGCGAGGCTGGACCGGTCAAACCGGCGCGTGCTCTAATGGCGCCTGCCGAGGGAGACGCGATGGGCGTTCTACAGGTCGTCCTGTTCCTGATGCTGTTCGCGGTTGCGCTGGGCTGGGTGGCGCGCCACTTCAAGTTTCCCTATCCGATCGCGCTGGTGATCGGGGGTGGCGCGCTGGGCTTCGTTCCCCGGCTGCCGCAGCCCCAGTTCGACCCGCAATTCACGCTCGTGCTGGTGCTGCCGCCGATCCTCTATCAGGCGGCGCTGCTCACGTCCTGGCGCGAGTTCAAGGCCAACATCAGGCCCATCGGGCTGCTCGCCATCGGCCTGGTGCTCGTGACCACGCTCGCCGTGGGCGCCACCCTGAAGCTGCTGATCCCGGACATACCCTGGGCGGCCGCGTTCGTGCTGGGCGCGATCGTCTCGCCGCCGGACGCGGTGGCGGCGACGGCGATCCTGTCGCGGCTCAACATACCTCGCAACGTCGTGACAGTGCTCGAGGGTGAAAGCCTGGTGAACGACGCGACGGGCCTGGTGATCTACAAGTTCGCCGTCGCCGCGGTGCTCACCGGCGTGTTCTCGCTGTGGCAGGCGAGCCTGGAGTTCGTGGCGGTCGCCGCGGGCGGCATCGTCATCGGCTTCATCATGGGCCAGGTGTTCGTGTTCATCCACCGGCACCTGGGCGACGCCTTCATCGAGGTGCTGACGACGCTCGCGGTGCCCTACGTCGCCTACATCCTCGCCGAGTCGGTGCACGCCTCGGGGGTGCTCGCGGTGGTCGCCGCGGGCATCGTGCGCGGCCGCTACTCGCCCGAGATCGTCTCGGCCGAGATGCGCATCATCGCGCGCTCGGTGTGGAACCTGCTGGTGTTCGTGCTGAACAGCCTGGTGTTCATCATCATCGGGCTGCAGCTCTCCGCGATCGTCCACCGGCTCACCGACTACACGGTGGCGCAGCTGTTCTTCTACGGCACCTTCGTGTCCGCGGTGGCGATCGTGGTGCGCTTCGTCTGGATCTACCCGGCCATCTACCTGCCGCTGCTGTTCCGCGTCGCACGCGGCGACGCGGTGCCTCCGCCGCAGGAGGGCGAGGTGTTCATCATGAGCTGGTGCGGCATGCGCGGCATCGTGTCGCTCGCGGCGGCGCTCGCGCTGCCGCAGGTGCTGGTGGACGGCAGCCCCTTCCCCGAGCGCGACCTCGTCATCTTCCTCACCTTCGTCGTGATCGCCGTGACGCTCGTCATCCAGGGGCTTACGCTGAAACCGCTCATCCGCCGGCTGCGGGTCGGCAAGGACTGGAGCTTCCAGGAGGAGAACCAGCGCGCCAGGATGTCGCTCGGCAAGGCGGCGATCGTGGCCATCGACCAGGTGGTCGCGAAGGAGGGGATCCCCAACGACCTCGCGGAGCGCATCCGCGCGGAGTTCGCCGAGCAGATCACCCTCGCTATCCCGAACGGTCTGGTGCTGCGGCACTCGGGCGCCGACGATGCGAAGCGCCTGCGCGCCGCGGCGGTGAAGGCGGAGCGCCACGAGCTGATCCGCCTGTGGCGCGAGAACCAGATCAGCGACGAGGTGCTGCACAAGATCGAGGAACACCTCGACTACCAGGAATCGCGCAACTAGGCACAAAGGAGGTCTCATGTCCCGCATCGCGCTCTTGGCGCTGCTCGCGCTCACCACATTGCCTTGCGCCGCGGAGTATCCCGACCGCTCGGTCACCATCCTCGCCGGCTTTCCCCCGGGGGGCCTCGTCGACATCGTCACGCGCGTCGTCGCCGACGGGATGAAGGCGAAGTTTCCGAAGGGTCTCACCGTGGTGAACAAGGCCGGCGCGGGCGGCGCCGTGGCGGTGGAGGAGCTGGTGCGCTCGAAGCCGGACGGCTACACGATCCTGCTCACGCCGCAGTCGTCGCTGGTGATCGCGCCGCAGATGAACACGAAGCTGAGCTACAAGACGCCCGACGAGTACGACCCGGTGATCAACACGGTGGCGTACTACCCGCTGCTCGTGGTGAACGCCGACGCGCCGTGGAAGACCATCCAGGACTTCGTCGCCGACGCCAAGGCGAACCCGGGGAAGATGCGCGTCGGCACGCCCGGCGAGGGCACCGCGAGCCATCTCAACCTCGAGGAGTTCATCTTCCGCACCGGAACGAAGATGACGCCCGTACCCTTCGCGGGCTGGGGTCAGTCTTCGCCCGCGCTCCTCGGCGGCCACATCGAGGGCGTGATCGCACAGCCGGGTGAGGCGAAGCCCCAGGTCGAGGGCAAGCGCATGCGCGCGCTCGTCGTGTTCCAGGAGAAGCGCCACCCCGCGTTTCCAGATGCGCCGACCGCGAAGGAAGCGGGCTGGGACGTCGCGAATGGCGTGTGGTACCTCATCGTCATGCCCAAGGGCACCCCCGCGCCGATCGTGAAAGTCGTCCACGACGCCGCCAAAGCCGTCGTCGACAGCCCGGAATTCAGGAAGACCATGGACGCGCGCGGCGTGGACGTCGACGACCGCGAGGGCGAGGCGCTGCGGGCGGATCTGTGGAGGGAGTACAAGCTGGACACCGAGATCCTGAGGCGTATCGGGCTCGTCAAGCCGTGATCGGTCCCGGAAAGCGCGCCGCGGCCGCCGCGCTGGCGCTTCTCGCGGGCTGCGCCACCAGCCAGCTGGTCTCGCAGCAGGCCAACCCCGACTACGTCGGCAAGTCCTTCAAGAGCGTGATGGTCGTGGCGGTGACGGCGGACGATCTGCTCCGCCGCGCCTACGAGGACCGCATGGCCGCGCTGCTCGGCAAGCGCGGCCTGAAAGGGATTCCCTCCTATGCGGCGGTCGGATCCCGTGGCCCGGTCGAGGAAGCGGATCTGCGTCAGGCGATCGCCAAGTCGGGTGCGGAGGGCGTGCTCGTCACACGGGTTACCCGGATCGACCGGTCGTCGGGAACACTGCCCGGTGCCACGGTCGCCGTGGGTTTCTACGGCTACTACAACGGGGTGTGGGAGACGGTAACTCTTTCTCCGCAGAAAATCACCGGCCCGTCGTGGACGGTCTCCGAGACGCGGCTGTTCGACGCGAAGAACGGCGTGCAGGCGTGGGCCGGGACGATGGAAACGAGGGAGAACGACGACCTCAGCGCGGCATTGACGCAGTACATCAACGTCATTTTCGACGCTATGGTGAGCGACCGGGTCCTCTAGATCGGAGGGATAGTCCATGGGAAACACTGTTCGTTCCGCCTTGTCCGCCGCGCTCCTGGGCGCGTCGGCGCTGCTGACGGGTTGCGCTGCGCCCGTCACGTCGCTGGAAGTGAGCTGGGTGACCCCGCAATTGCCCCAGGCGCCGTTCAAGAAGCTGCTCATCATCACCGTGGCAAGCGACGAGTTCGTTCAGATCGCCTTTCAGGACCAGATGGCCGCGGAGCTGAAAGCTCGCGGCGTGAACGCCGTGGCATCCCACCGCTACTTCACGCGCTACACGGCGGCCGAGAAAGAGCGCTTCAGGCAGAGCATCGACGAGTCGGATGCCGACTTCGTGCTGCTCGCGCGCGTGACCCGGAGCGACGCGAGCACGCAACACGGCGCGGACGCCGTCATCGGGACCAACGGCACGCCGTTCGGGGACGCGACCGGCATCTACGGGGCTTATGCGCGATATTACTACCCGGGGTACGCTCCCGCGGGCGACAACACGGTGATGACCGTCACCGCGGAGGCGTCGATCTTCGCGGAGAAGGGCGGGAAGCTCATCTGGTCGGCGAGGACCCGGACGACCAACGCCCAGAACGTGAAAAGCGGCGCAGCCGCCGCGACTCAGTA
>DASTHG010000108.1:0-21422 GCA_035718325.1 Gemmatimonadales bacterium
GCACGCTATTTCCGCAGCCGGTGCAGCTCGGCGTCGTACGTCGTATTCGCCCAGCGGACGTACGCCCAGGTCAGCACCCAGGTGGAGACGATCACCAGGACGCCGAGGAGAATGCCGAGCGTGAGCCCGGGCGTGACATGGACGGCCAGGAGCGGCTTATCGAAGGCGATGAGCGAGACAAAGCCGAAATAGACGATCACCATGATGGTGGTGAGCGTCAGGGCGACGCGCCAGCGGGTGGCGGCGAGGGCTCGGAGCCCTGAGTCGGGGGTGGTCACGCGCGTCAGTACTTTAACTCCCGATCGAGCGCCGCGTAACGCGGATCGGCGCGCAGCGGCGCCAGCTCAGGATCGACGCGGACCCAACCGACCCAGATCGTTCGTTCGTCGAATGCGCGCTGCAGCCATTCCATGCCACGATCGATATCACCGATTGCCGCATACGCCCGCGCGAGGGCGAGGGGGTTGTAATAGCCCGGCGTGCGGGCGGCGAGCATCGAATCGATCGTGGCGCGCGCCGCCAGAGAATCGCCTTGGGCAACGAGGGCACGGACGTAGGCACCCGCGTATTCGCCGCCGTAATACCGCCAGTTGAGCAGCGGCAGCGCCCGCTGCAACTGACCCTGTTCCGCGAGCAGCCACCCTCGCATGGATCGCAGATCGGCGGGCGGAACGATGGGGCCAAGCCGCTCCAGAAAGGCGGCAGCCGTGTCGAACTGGCGTTGATAGAGCAACACGCTGAAATACCAGAAACTGTTATAGGAAATCAGAGAGTCGGTTTGCCAGGCTCCCCGCGCCTCCGTGACACTCTCGGCTATGCGCCCCTGGGCAAGGAGAATTGCGCTCAGCGTCACCTGGGCGACACTGCTGCGCTCACCGAGCGAGATGGCGCGCCGCGCGAGACGCTCCGCTTCGTGGGCATCCAGATCGAGCGCCAATACGACGTCGGCCAAGCCGGCGCTCGCCAACGCCTGGGAGGAGTCGAGCGCCAGGGCTCGAAGGGCCGCCTCGCGCGCCCGGCCGTATCCGTCACGCGGCGGCAGGTACCCATCCGCCAGTGACATCCAGGCGATCGAAGCGGCGGCATACGCGGCTGCGAAGGTGGGATCTCTCGCGACGGCGCGGTCGAACTCCGCGATCGCGGCCCGCTGGGCGACTTCATCGAATGAGCTCCCGGCGAGTTGCAACCCATGCAAGTAGGCTTCGTACGCGAGGGGATCCGACGTCAGCGGGCGCGTCAGCCGCGCGCGCTCGGCGGGGAGGAGTTGCCCGGTGATCGCCGTCGTCACCGCCGTGGCGATATCCGATTCGACCGTCAGCAGATCGCTGCTGGTCCGGTCGATGACGTCGCCCCACACCTGCGCGCGCGTCGCCGCCCGCACCAGGGCCACGCGCAGCCGCACACGGTCGCCCCCGCGCTGCACGCTGCCGGTCACGAGGTAGGCGGCATTGAGCGCGCGGCCGAGCGCCGGCGGATCCTGTGATGCGACTCGACCCCGGAACCGCTGCACCTCGAAGCGTGACTTCACCGCCAGGCGCTGCACCTGGCCCAGGCGAATAATGATCTCCTCGGTGAGCCCGTCGGCGAGGAACGCATCGGCGGTGTCGGTCGAGAGGTTGTCGAAGTAGAGCACAGCGACACTATTCGACGCCGGTGCACGAACGGCAGGCCGACCGCACGGTGGCGGCGAGCCGTCGGGACACTGGGCGCGCAATGGGTCGCCCACCGCCATGATAGCGAGACAGAACGCAGGAAGGGCGCGCGCTGACACCATCAGTATTTCAGCTGCCGATCGAGCGCCTCGTAGCGCGGGTCGGCGCGCAGCGGAGCCAGCTCGGGATCGGTGCGCACCCCCGTGACCCAAAGCGTCCGCTCGTCAATCCCACGCCGCAGCCATTCGATGCCACGATCGATATCGCCGAGTGCTGCATAGACCCGCGCCAGCGCCAGCGGGTTGTAGTAACCCGGCGTTCGGGCGGCGAGCATGGAGTCCACGGTCGCCCGAGCCGCCGCCGTGTCACCGCGCGCGAGCAGCGCGCGCACATACGTCCCCGCGTTCGCGCCTCCGTACCCCCGCCAACCCAGCAGGTGCTCGGCTCCGCGAAGATCACCATGAGCTGCGAGAAACAGCCCCTCCATCCCATCGGCTACGGCAGGTGGGAGCAGCGCCCGGAGCCGAGGTAACCATGCTGCTGCGCTGTCGGGGCGGTAGGAGATGAGGGTCCCGCAGTACCAGACACTGTTGAAGTACGCGAGGCTGTCCAACTCCCACCCGCGACGCGCCTCCGCGACGCCTTCGTCGACCCTCCCCGCGGCCAATAGCGGCATGCTCAGGACAATGTGAGCCTGACCGCTGCGCGGATCGATCGCGACCGCACCACGCGCGACGCGCTCGGCTTTTCGAGCATCGAGGTCGAGGGCCAGCACGGCCTCTGCGAGCTTCGCCATTGCCAGCGACTGCGTTGAGTCCAGCGCCAGTGCCCGGTTGGCCGCTGCGCGTGCGCGGGTATACCCCTCGAGCGGCGCCACATATCCGTCGGCCAGCGCCTCCCACGCTTGCGCCTCGCCCGCAAACGCGGCGGCGAATCCGGAGTCGCGCTCGACCGCCCGGGCGAAATGAGCCAGAGCGCTGCGCAGCGTCGCTTCCTCGTACGAGCTATTGATGGCACGCAAGCCCCGCAGATATTCCTCGTACGCCACCGGATCGGTCGTCAGCGGACGGGATAGCTGTGCCTGCTCCGGTGGGAGCAATTGTCCAGTGATCGCCGTCGTCACTTCCCGAGCAATGTCGGACTCGACGTTGAGCAAGTCAGTGCTCGCCCGATCGATCACGTCTCCCCACGCCTGCGCCCGCGTCGCTGTGCGCACCAAGGCCACGCGCAGTCGCACGCGATCTCCGGCGCGCTGCACGCTCCCGGTGACGAGATACGCGGCATTGAGCGCGCGCCCAAGCAGTTGGGGATCGAGCGCGGGCCGTCCGCGGAAGCGCTGGACCTCGAACCGCGACTTCACCTCCAGCCGTTGGACCTGGCCCAGCCGGATGATGATCTCCTCCGTTAGGCCATCTGCGAGGTAGGCATCGGCCGTGTCCCGCGACAGGTTGTCGAGGTAGAGCACGGCGACGCTGTTCGACGCCGGCGCGCGGGAAACCACCCGGCCGCAAGGTGGCGGCGAGCCGTCGGGACATTGCGCCGCCAATCGCTCCGCGGATGTCGCTGCAAGCAGGAAGGAGAGGAGCATCACGACCCGCGCGTGGCCCATGCCGCCAAAGCTAGGGCCAACCGGGACGGACCGCTTTGCCGGACGGGCGGTAGTAATGCAGCAATGCAGGCACCGCCGTTCGTTTCCGACAGTCTCGGCACCACCGCGACTGCACCGGCCACGCTCGAAGTCGAGCCCCGCCAGGCGACACGCTCGCTCGTCGTCGTCTCGAACCGCCTGCCGTTCATCGCCGAGCGCGGGGCGCACGGGATTCAGTTCACCCGCTCGTCGGGGGGGCTCGTCGCCGCGCTCGACCCCGTGCTCTCCGCGCGCGGCGGAGTCTGGATCGGCTGGCCTGGACTCGAGCAGGAACCGGGGGAACCCGACGACGCGCTGGTGCCGCCGCCGGGCCCGCGCATCCGCTATCGCCCCGTCGCGCTGACGGCACGCGAGATCACCGCCTACTACGGCGGCTTCTCCAACCGTACCCTCTGGCCGCTGTGTCACTACTCGATCGGCCGCACCCGCATCGACGCGCGCACCTGGGCGGCGTACGAGCGCATCAATCAACGCTTCGCGCGCGTCGTGGCGGATGAGAGCACCGACGACGATCAGGTGTGGATCCACGACTACCATCTCGTGCGGGCGCCACACTTCCTGCGGCGCATGGCGCCGCGGAGGCGCAGCGCCTTCTTCCTCCATGTTCCCTTCCCCGCCTACGACGTCTTCCGCATCCTGCCGTGGTGTCGCCAACTGCTGCGCGGGATGCTGTCGGCCGACCTGGTCGGCCTGCACGTCGGAGCGTACGTGCAGCATCTGTTCACCTGCGCCGAGCGGTTGCTCGGCTGCGACGTCGACCGGGCGGCGGAGACGGTCCACTTCGAAGGCCGCGAGGTGATGGTCCAGGCGCACCCGATCGGCATCGACCCGGCGCACGTCGAGGGACTCGCTCGCCTCGCCGGCCCACGCACCCGTGGCCCGGACGATCCCGCGCAGGTGATCGGCGTCGACCGCCTCGACTACACCAAGGGCATCCCGCAGCGCTTTCTGGCGGTCGAGCGCTTTCTCGAGCGTCACCCCGAATTCCAGGGGCGCTTTGTGTTCACCCAGCTGCTCGTGCCGTCGCGCGAACAGGTGCGGGAGTACCGCGACCTGAAGCGCGAGCTGGACGAGATCGTGGGCCGCGTCAACGGTCGCTTCTCGGACACCGGCTGGTCGCCGATCCGCTATCTGGTGCGCAGCCTGGCGCCGGCAGAGCTGGGCGCGCTGTACCGCCACGCCGATGTGGCGCTGGTGACCCCGCTGCGCGACGGCATGAACCTCGTCGCCAAGGAATACGTCGCCGCCCAGGTCGACGACCCCGGTGTGCTGGTGCTCTCGGAGCTCGCCGGCGCCGCGGAAGAGCTGCAGGAGGCCCTGCTCGTCAATCCCTACGACGTGGACGCCGTGGCCGAAGCGTTGCACCGCTCTCTGACCATGGCGCCGGACGAGCGCGACGCCCGCATGACGGCGCTGCGCCACCGGGTGCGCGAGAACTCCGTGGAAGTGTGGGTCACGCGATTCTTGCAGGCCGCCGACACCGCCGCCAACCGCCCGCGGACCAGTGCGCCCCTTGACCGGCTGCGCCGGCGGCTGCAGCCCTGGCTCGCCTCCCGGCCCACGGTCGCCTTGTTCTTCGACTACGACGGCACCCTGACCCCGCTGCGCGACCGTCCCGAAGACGCCCATCTCCCCGACGCCACGCGGCAGGCGCTCGAGACCGCAGCGCGCACCCCCAACCTCGATACCGTGATCGTGTCGGGACGCGCGCTCGCCGACGTGAAGCGGCTGGTCGGCGTGGCGGGGCTGACCTACGTCGGCAATCACGGCTTCGAGATTGAAGGACCGGGCATCGCGTTCCGGCATCCCGAGATCTCCCGCTTCGCGAGTGCCGTCGATCGCGCGACGCACGAGCTCGAGCAGCTGGGTATCCCGGGCGCTCAGGTCGAAAACAAAGGAGCGACGCTCTCCTATCACGTCCGGCTGGTCCCGGAAGCGCGGCGCAAGGCCGCGATCCGCCGCGCCCGCACCGTCCTACAACGCCGGGGCCTGCAGCCCCTGCTCGGCCACGAGGTGGTCGAAGGCCGGCCACCGGTTCCCTGGGACAAGGGCCACGCGGTGCTCTACGTGCTGGTCCAACGCCACGGCGCCGATTGGCCGGCGCACGTGCGGGCGCTGTACGTCGGCGACGACGCCACCGACGAAGACGCCTTCCGCTCGCTGCACGGCATGGGCCGTTCGATTTGCGTCGGTGCCGCCTGGGACGGCGCGACGCAGGCCGACTTCGCGCTCCCCGACCCGGATGCGGTCAGCCAGCTGTTGCGCTGGCTTGCGGCGGGAGGGTTCGCCGGACGTACGCCGTGACCCAGGCGCCGATCAGCGACTACGGAGTGATCGGCGACCAGCACACCGCCGCCCTCGTGGGTCCCGACGGCGGCATCGATTGGTGTTGCGCGCCGCGGTTCGATTCGCCGAGCCTGTTCGGCGCCCTGCTCGACGACGTGCGCGGCGGTACCTGCCGCATCGCCCCGATCGGCGCGTCCACGACGGAGCAGCGCTACCTCCCGGGCACCAACATCCTGGTGACGACGTTCCGCCTGGCGGCCGGGGGCGTCGTGGAAGTCACCGACCTGATGCCGATCGGTCCGGCGCGTCGCCATGGCACCGAGCTGTTGCGCCGGGTGCGCTGCACCCGCGGCACCGCCGAGGTCGGGATCCTGTTCGCGCCGCGATTCGACTACGCTCAGCGGCCGCCGCAGCTGCACCGCCGCGCCGTCGGCGTCCTGGCCACTGACGAGGACGACGACGTCGCGACGATCGCCTCGGCGCGCGAGGTCCCCTGGGAACTCACCGATGGGCAGGCGGAAGCGAAGATCTCGCTCGGGACGGGCGACCAGACCTGGTTCATCGTTCGCTTCGACGACGACGACGTGCATCCCGTCGACGCTTACCGGCCGCAGGAGAAGCTCGACGCGACCGCCCGCTGGTGGGACGAGTGGACGACGCACCTGCAATACGAGGGCCCCTACCGCCAGGCGGTCGAGCGCAGCGCCCTGGCCCTGAAGCTGTGCTGCTACGAGCCGACTGGCGCGGTGGTCGCGGCGCCCACGACCTCGCTTCCCGGCGGCGTGGGCGGCGGCCGCAACTGGGACTACCGCTATACCTGGCTGCGCGATTCCGCGTTTGTCGTCGACGCCCTCGATCGGCTGGGGTACGCCTCGGAAGCGAATGCGTTCGTACAGTTCCTCAAGCGCACCTCGCGCAAGGCCAGCCCCAAACATCTGCAGATCATGTTCGGCGTCGACGGACGGCGCGATCTCCCCGAGCACGTGCTCGAGCATCTCGCGGGATACCGCAACAACCGGCCGGTGCGTATCGGCAACGGCGCGGTGGGTCAGTTCCAGCTCGACGTCTATGGCGAGCTGCTCGAAACGGCCAATATCTGGCGCCGCCACCATCCGATGAGTGAAGGAGCGTGGCGCGTATTCCGCCAGCTCGTCGATTGGACCGCCGGCCATTGGCGCGAGCCCGACCACAGCATCTGGGAGCCCCGCCTCGAGCCGAAGCACTACGTGTTCAGTAAGGTGATGGCGTGGGTCGCGCTCGAGCGCGGTGCACGCATGGCGTCCGACCTGCAGCTCCCCGGGGACATCGATCGCTGGCGCAAGGAAGCCGCCGCCATTCATGCCGAGGTGCTGGAACGAGGCTGGGACCGCGAGCGCCAGACCTTCCTGCAGGCCTACGACGAGCCGCACCTCGACGCCTCGACCCTGCTCATTCCCAAGGTGCGGTTTCTCTCGCGCAAGGATCCGCGCGTGAAATCCACCCTCGCCGCGGTCCGCCGCGACTTGTCCACGAGCTGCGACGACCTGATCTACCGCTACCGCTCGGCCGACGGGCTCGAAGGCAAGGAAGGGTCGTTCGTCATCTGCAGCTGCTGGGTCGTCAGCAACCTTGCTATGACCGGGGACCACGCCGAAGCGGAGCGCCTGTTCCGGCTGCTGCTCAAGCGCGGCGGGGCGCTGGGGCTGTTCGCAGAGGAGATTGACCCGTCAACCGGCGAGCATCTGGGCAATTACCCGCAGGCCCTGTCCCACGCCGCGCTGATCCAGGCGGCCAACCTCTTGGAACGTTTGCGCCCCGCCTCGAGTACCGGTGTGGCGGCCTCTCCACAACCCTTGCCCAACTCTTGAGGGGACGCTACGTTAGCTGCCCCAAAGATGGACCGTCAGGCGCTGGTTGCGATCACGACGCTCGGCACTGAATCCGACGCACGCGCTTTCGTAACCGCGCTGGTAGAAGACCGACTGATTGCGTGTGGTACGCTGCTCCCCGCAGCGCGGTCGATCTACCGTTGGGAGACACGAGTCGTCGAAGAAGCGGAGGTTGTGGTTCTGCTCAAGACCGACACCGCCCACTGGGACGCACTGCGCGCGGCCGTGGAGCGCCGCCATCCGTATCAGGTCCCCGAGCTTCTGGCGCTCCCCGTCAGCGATGGGTTGGAGCGCTATTTGTCGTGGATCGCGAGCGAGGTCGCGGGATGATCCAGCCCGAAAATGAACGGCGCGTGACTGCGCGTGATCGCGCCCGCGTCGCCGCGGAATTGCTCGAGGAAGCCCGCTTCCTCACCGACACCGGTGAGACGGCGATCCCCACGCCGCGCCTGGCGTCGAACGGGAATGGCAACGGCCACGGCAAGAGCAACGGCCATCAACCGAACGGCAACGGGAAGCACAACGGGCATCCCCACTCGTCGCAGAGCCCCGTTGATCGCGTCCTCGCCCAGCTCGACGACGCCATCGCGGCGCAGCCCGAGAGCGTCCCGCTCCTCATCGATCGCGCGAAACAGCTCGGGGCGATGGGTCGTTACAGCGCCGCCCGCGCCGATCTCGAGCGTGCGCTGCTGCTCGACCCCGCCAATCTCGCCGTGCGCACCGCGCTCGGGATCGTGCTGCTGCGCAAAGGACTGTGGGGCAATGCGGTGCCGCATCTGCGTGAAGTCGTGGCGGAAGAGAGCTGGAGTCCCACTGCCTGGTTCTATCTCGGCGAAGCGTTGAACCACATCGACGACCTCGAGGGAGCGCTCGCGGCGTTCATCCGCGCCGCCGAGCTCGACCCGCGCCACGCCAAGGCGCTGCACGCCCAGGGGATGGTGCTCGACCGCCTGCATCGCCCCGAAGAGGCGGCCCTCCTGTACCGCCGTTCGCGGGAGGCGGCCGCTCGGTGATGCGGGTGGTCGTGGACGACCTCGCGTTCGTGGCAAGCGACGCGATCGTCCGGCCCGCCACCACTCAGCTCGAGCCGACCACGCCGGCGTTGCGCCGCCTGGAGCAGATGGGTGGGCCCGAGTTTCAACGCCACCTCGAGATGCACACCGAGCTCGTGGTCGGCGCAGCGGTCGTCACCGCGGCCGGCGGAGACCTGCCGGCCGAATTCGTGATCCATGCGATCATTCTGGGGCGCGAAGAGGCGATCTCCTCGCGTGGCGTGAGCCGCGCCTGGCGATCGGCGCTGGAGCGCGCCCGCGAATGGGGCTTCGCCCGGCTGAGCGTGCCCCCGCTCGGCATCGGCGCGGGCAACCTCACCCTCGAGGACGCCGCCGAGATTCTCGTCTCTGTGTTTCAGGAGCAGCCTCCCGATGTCGCGCCCCGGGACGTCGCCATCGTCGTGGAAACCGAGGAACAGCGCCAGGTGTTCGAAGCCGTTTTGAAGCGACTGCACGCGAGGTTGTCCTGACCCGCCGACGCTGGGCCGCCGTGATCCTGGTGGCCTGGGCCGCAGCCCTCTTCTGGTTGATCCAACGCCAATACTTCGGCCCCGCGGGTACGCGGCCCGGCGATCTGAGCCCGGGCGTTTCTCCCGGCGCGCAGTTCTACCGCCTTTCGCTTGGGGCGCAGCAGGTCGGTTACTCCTCGACCACGATCGACACGCTGGGCGACTCGATCCGGGTGGTCGACGTCCTGGTACTGGACCTCCCGTCCTTGGGCCGCCTGGGCCGCACCTCCGGCCGCAGCGTGACCATGCTCGACCGCGCCCTGCGCCTGCTCGACGTGACGAGCGAAACCGACGGCGTGGCCGAGCGCTACACCGCGCGCGGTGCGCTGACCCCGGACAACGTCCTGCGCTTCGGCGTGTCGAGCGCCGGCGATTCGGCCGTCGCCGGTGTGGCCCCGGGGGACGGCATCGAGCTGCCGTCGCTGTGGCCGCTGCGCATGGCGTTCGGCGGCCGGCTGCGCCGCGGCCGACACGCGATCGCCCGCGTGCTCGATCCGTTCTCGCTCGAGCTGCGCACGCGCGCCTTCCAGGTCGCCGCCGACTCGACGTTCATCGTCTCGGACAGCGCCGATTTCGACTCCACCACGATGGCGTGGGTGCCCGTCCGCTTCGATACTGTGCGGGCGGTGCGCATCGACGCCTCCGGCCCGGGAGGGGGCCCGCTCACCTGGTGGGTGGACGCGCAGGGTCATGTGGTGCGCGGCACTCTGCCGCTCGGCTTCACGATCGAGCGCACGGCGTTCGAGCTGGCGTACGAGAACTTCCGCCGCCGCGACACGCTGCGGTTGATGCGCGCTTCCGCCTCGGCCGGCCCCGGCACCATCGTGCCGACCACCTTCCTCACCGCCGGTGTCCACGCCGACGCTGCCGATGCGGCGGTGCTCCGGGTCCGCCTCGGTGGCGGCAGGCTCGACGCGCTCGACCTCGTGGGGGGACGGCAGCGGCTCGATGGGGACACGTTGACCGTGCGGCGGGAGTCCCCCCCCGAGCTCGTCGGCGGCTATACGCTGCCGCATGCGGATGCGACGCCGCTCGGCGCGTACGACGCCGATTTCCTCGTGACGAGCGCCGACCGCCGCATCCGCACCCAGGCCACGCAGGTGGCCGGGGGCGCGCGCGACCCGGCGCAGGTCGCCGCGACGCTGACCCACTGGGTCGCGCGCACGGTCCGCGCCGAGCCGTCGACGGCCTTCCCCCAGGCCTCCGCGGTGCTGCGGCGGCGGCGCGGCGACTGCAATGAGCACACCGTGCTGTTCGTGGCGCTGGCACGGGCGCTCGGTCTCCCCGCGCGGCCAGTGGCGGGGCTGCTGCTCGTCGACGGCCGCTACTACTATCACGCGTGGGCCGAGGTGTACCTGGGCGACTGGGTGGCGCTCGACCCGACGCTCGATCAGTTCCCGGCCGACGTCGCGCATCTGCGGCTTATCGCCGACGGCCTCGCCCGACCCACCGATCTCGCCCCGCGCGTGGGGCGGCTCACCATCGACACTCTATGATCCGACTCGAAGGCATCACGAAGCACTACGGCAGTTTCGTGGCGGTGGACCATATCTCACTCCAGGTGCCCCGGGGCGTGCTGTACGGATGCCTCGGCCCGAACGGTGCCGGCAAGACGACGCTGTTGCGCATGATCGCCGGAATCCTGAAGCCGACCGACGGCCGCGTGCTGATTGGCGGCGACGACGTCCAAGGCAACCCGATCGACGCCAAGATGCGGCTGGGGTTCATTCCCGACCGGCCCTTCGTCTACGACAAGCTGACCGGCGCGGAATTCCTGCGCTTCGTCGCCGGGCTGTACGGCCAGGACGGCGACGCCGTCGAGCGACGCATCGCCGAGCTGCTCGAGGTGTTCGAGCTGTCGAGCTGGAAGGACGAGCTGATCGAGGCGTACAGCCACGGCATGCGGCAGAAACTCATTATCTCGAGTGCCCTGATTCACCGGCCCGAGTGCATCGTGGTCGACGAGCCGATGGTGGGGCTCGATCCGAAAGGCGCACGCCTGCTCAAGGACATCTTCCGCCAGTTCGTGGATCGCGGCGGCACGGTGCTCATGAGCACGCACACCCTCGAGGTGGCCGAAGCGATGTGCGATCAGATCGGCATTCTCCAGCACGGCAAGATCGTCGCGCACGGTACGATGGCCGAAATCCGACACCAGCACGCCGCCGGCGACGCCAGCCTCGAGGAGCTGTTTCTGAAGCTGACGGGGGGGCACGCGGTGCGCGAGCTGGTGGAGGTGCTGGGAGGCGGCCGGTGACGCAGCCGTCGCTGGTGCATGTGTTGCAGCCGAAATGGCGGACCGCGCTGCAGCGGGTGCGCCAGGAGCGGGCGAGGGGGAGCGGCGGCAAGCTGCTCATCCTCGCGCTCGTAGGCAGCGGCTTCTGGGCCGGTGCCTTCGGTCTCTGCTATTACGTCCTCCGGGCGCTCCGCAGCGTCGAGGAAGTCGGTGTGCCGATCGCCGAAAAGATGCTGGGGATCGTTCTGCTGTCGTTCATGTCGATCCTGATCCTGTCGAACGTCATTACGGCCCTCTCCAGTTTCTTTCTCGCGAAGGACCTGGACCTCCTCGTTTCGTCACCGGTCGATTGGCTGCGGCTCTATCTCGCCAAGCTCGGTGAGACGCTGGTGCACTCCTCGTGGATGGTCGGGCTGGCCTGCCTGCCGGTGCTCGCGGCCTACGGCGTCGTGTTTCACGGTGGGCTGCTCTTCGTCCCGTATGTCCTGCTGGTCGGGCTCCCGCTGCTGCTGCTCCCGGCGGTGGTCGGCAGCGCGCTGACGCTGATTCTCGTGAACGTGTTTCCGGCGCGCCGGACGCGCGACTTGCTCTCGATCATCGCGCTGGGGGCGGGCGCGGGCGTCATTCTGCTGTTCCGCCTCATTCGCCCCGAGCAGCTCGCTCGACCCGAAGGGTTCCAAAACCTGGTCGCATTCCTCGCCGTCTTGCGGACGCCGACGTCTCCCCTGCTGCCGAGCGAGTGGGCGTCGCGCGCGTTCATGGGCTTTCTCGACGGCGATTTCGACCTCCAGCCGCTCGTCCTTCTCTGGACGACCGCCGCCGCGTTCGTCACGCTGGGCGCGATCCTGCATCGCCGGCTCTACGCGACGGGGTTCACCAAGGCGCAGGAGGGCGCCGAGCGATTCGTGCGGGGCGTGTTCTGGCGCAATACCGTCGGCCTCGTGCTGCTCCCGCTGCCCGTCGCCAAACGCGAGTTCGTGCTCAAGGACATCAAGTTGTTCTTCCGCGACACGACGCAGTGGAGCCAGCTGATCCTGCTCGCCGTGCTCGTCGTCGTCTATCTCTTCAACATCAAGGCGTTGCCGCTGCACCGCGGCGAGCAGGTGGGGTTCTTCTACGTGACCCTCGTCTCGTTCCTCAACCTCGGCCTCGCTGGATTCGTGCTCGCCTCGATCGCCGCACGATTCATCTTCCCTGCCGTCTCGCTCGAGGGGCGGCAGATGTGGCTGTTGCGGTCGAGCCCGCTCGACCTCAGGGCCCTGCTGTGGTCGAAGTACTGGGTCGGGACGACGCCGCTCCTCGTGCTGGCGCTGCTGCTCACCGGACTGACCAACGTCTTACTGCAGGTGAGCGCGTTCATGATGATCCTGTGCCTCGTGACGATCTGCGCGTTGACGCTCGCGATCGCCGCGTTGGCGCTGGGGTACGGCGCGCTGTATCCCCAGTTCGAGACAGAGAACGCCGCACAGATCCCGACGTCGTTCGGCGGACTCGTGTTCATGATGACGACGATCGCGCTCCTCGCCGCCGTCATCTTCTTGCTGTCGCAAGCGGTGTCCGGTTACCTGCGTGCCTCCTACGAGCACGAGCCGCTGATCGTCACCCCGGTGATGGTGGCCGGCCTCGCCGTAGCCGGCATCCTGTGCCTCGCGGCGACGGTAATTCCTTTGTGGGTGGGACTGCGGAAGATGGAGAGCTTCGACTTCTGAGCGGCGAAGGTGTGGAGGATGGGGAAGACGGTGGAGGTTGGTGGAGGTTTCCTTCACCAACCTCCACCAACCTCGCTCGTTACAGCTTGAAGTTGACGCCGCCTCCGAATTCGACGCGGTCGTCGGTCCCGAACACGACGTGGATCTGCAGGAACGGCCGCCAACTGACGGCCTTGAAGTCCCAGCCGCCGACGATGGCCGGACCGGCCTTCGTGTCCGAGCCGAAGCCCGAGACGCTCACGTGGGTGATGTCCACACCGCCGCCGACGTACAGGCCGGGATGGGGCATCGACAACTTGGGCCAGTAGCGCGCTTCCCCGTTGATCGCCCACACGGTGACGCCGCTTCCCGGGAAAAAGATGTCGAACGACGGATAGACGTCCCACTGGGGCGCGACCGGCAGCGACACCTGGCCGCCAACGAAGAAATCGAGACTGTTCGTCGGGAACCCCGCCTGGGGTCCGATCATCGGTCCATCTTGTACCGGGGCCCGGGCCGCCGTGCGGCGCTGGGCCGATGCGGTCGACGCCGCCAGCAGAGTGACCAGCACGGCCAAGATCAGCCGTCGAGTCGGATGGCTCACGCTCAATCTCCTGGTGAAAAGGTCGACAGACAGTGGCGCTAATGCAGGTAAAAGCTGATCCCGCCCGCCACCTGGAACGCACTTCCGTGGCCCAGCAACAGCCGCCCTTCCGCATATGGAGCGACCGGGCTGCGCCGCACCTCCCACCCACCAATCACACTGAAGTTCACATCTCCGCTCGTGGCCCCGCCGTTGCTCGAATGCAGGTAATCGAGGCCACCGCCGACGTAGAGCGCGCGCCGTGGGGTGCGCGGCCGGATCTTCACGTCCAGGTTCAACGCCCACAGGCTCGCGGGTGAGACGGCGTAGTAATCGAACGTCGGGTAGAGCTCCACCTGCGGGGTCAGCGGCAACGTCGCCTGCACGCCCACGTCCAACGCCTGGGCGTCGAAGTTGTACCCCACATGGGGGCCGACCCGCGCGGGGTCGAGCGGCGCGGAGACCCCGCGCCGCTGGGCGTCGAGGCGAGCCGCCACGAGCACCACCACCGCCACCACCAGCCGCTGCACATCACGCACGCCGTCGCTCCGTTGCAAAAGGGTCGAGGGGGCGGGGCGGAGAACAGATAGGATACACGAAGGTGAAATGCAAGGTCCGATGCAAGAGAAAACGAAGAGAGACTGAGGTGACAGACGCTCAGGGAGACGCCAAGACGCCGAGCCGCCGCGTGGACGCCCAGGAATCAGGCACCAGGATCGACTCCTCGCACCTAACTCCTCGGCGTCCACTCGGCGGCTCTGCGGCTTGGCGTCTACTAGGCGTCTACTCCCGCACGCCTATTCCACTCGGAAGGGAATGCCCCATTCATTCGACCGGTAATTGTCGGCGCTGCCCAGCTCCAGCGTCGCGGCGTCGAGTGCGTCGACCACGAAGCGGTCGCGACCGGTGAACCGAACCACCCAGCTGCGCTCGAAGTCCCCGTTGCCGTCGTCCTGCATCTTGACTCGGCGCCACCGGATCCCCGCCGGGTCGGCATGCCGCACATGCAGGAACCCGAACGTCCCAGGGGAGAAGTTGCCGCCGGTCGTATTGGCGACGTGCATCGTCACCTTCACGGTGTCGCCGGCGTGGAACAACGGCACGCGCGTGTCCACCGACAGCAGCGAATCGGGGTTACTCACCGACAGCACGGGCGCGCCGTTCACGAACACCGCGACATTCTGAATTTGTACCGTGCGCCGATCGGCAGCGGTGTTCTGCCAATCGAGCAAGGTGAGCGATACCAGACGCCAGCCGTGGTCCGCCGCGCGATCGCGCGCGAAGACCGCACGCTGCTGGACGCCGTCATCCAGGGGCTTGCTCGAGGGATTGAAGGTCGAGTCGGCGGAAGTGTCGACGAGGAACACCCCCTGGAAGGTGGCCTTCCGCGTCACCCACGCCGAGTCCCCCTGCACTACGATGTCGCGCTCGAAGATGGGCTGCGGCCCGCCAGGGACGACCCGCAACCGACCCCAGAATCGCGGCGCGATGGCGGTGTCGAGGATACTCTGCACCCCGCCGACCACGGAGGCTGCGGCGGTGCCGACGACGCCCGGATCGCCGAAGTCGTTGTCGGTATAGCCGGTGAGCCCCTCATACGCCGCCTGCACGGCGACTTTGTCGGCGCTCATGCCGGTGGAGGACTCGCTGCACGCCGCGCCGACCAGGGCGACGGCCGCGATCCCCGCGGAAAAAAATCGGAAGGTACGCATTGGACTGCTCCTGTTCGGTTGAGAGACGGTCAAGCCGCTCGAGCCGCAGGAACAGACGCCTTCTGGAAAGGGGTGTTAATCGCGTGACTCCCGTCACGGCTGCGACGGTCAGGCCGCGACGCGCCTCCCGCACACCGCGCAGAAGCGCGCGTCCGGCTCGAGTGCGGTTCCGCACTTGGCGCAAAACCCCGTCGCGGCGGAGAGTCGCCGGCCACAAGCGGAGCAGAATCGCGCGTCGGCTTCAGGACGGACGCCGTGCGTAGGACAGGCCGCACGTGCTGCAGGGGGCGCAATGGGGCGCGACCGGGAGATGTCGGGCGTGTCGGCCGGCGACGCGGCGGAGTCGGCCCGCAGGGCCGCGAGCGCCTCGGCCGTGTATTGGGTTTTCAACGCGTCGTAATCGGCGTCGCTGAGCTTCCCCGTCGCCCGGTCAAATTCGATTTCCTTCAGCGCCCGCAGCGCCACCGCCCGCAGTGACAGATCATCGTCGGGGTCCTCCCCTTCCAGTTCCGCGGACGCACTGTCGCTCCCGGGAACCGGCGGGGTAATGATGGGCCGCAACACGAAAAAAACGGCCGCCGCCGCGAGGGCGAGGCCGGCCACGAGCTCGAAGACAGAACTCACGCTTCAGTGCGCCGCAGCGCTTCCTGGAGACCCTCGAGCTCGGCGGCGGAAGCGCCGACGGTCCCGACGTCGCCGGTCGTCGGGGACAGAGCGCCGCGGCGTACCCAGCGGCTCATCGCGTAGAGGAGCGCCACCCCCGCCGCGAGGATGAGAACGTAGGGGGTGTAGTAGCCGATCAGGTTGAACCCGCGCCGCGGCGGGGCCATGAGAATCTCGATGCCGTGCTCCTGCACGAATGCCGCGATGATCTGCTCGGCACTGTTGCCCGAGGCAGCGAGCGCCAGCACCTGCGCGTGCATCTTGGGGCTGACGGGACACGTGAAGTCGGTCGTGCGACAGGTGTAGACGTCGAGCCCGCAGCCACAGGTGCACTTGATGCGCTTCTCGATCGCCTGGATGGCCGCGTCGTTGTCGCGCGCCGTCACCGGCTGGACGGAGGTGACCCAGGAGGGGTCGTAGAGCCGGCCGCTCGGTCCGGCGCTCGTGTCCTGCGTCTGACGGACGGCGCTCAGCAGCAGCCCCGCGCCCGCGGCGAAAAACTCGCGTCGGTCCATCACTGCTTCGCCACCAGTTTCACGCCATAGCCCGCCTGCTCGCGCCGCACCGAGACGGATCCCCCGCCGGGCCACATCACGACGAGGCCCCCGAGCGCCACGATCATCCCGCCGTACCACACCCACCACACCAGCGGATTGATCGTGAAGCGGTACACGGCCTGCTCCGACCCGTTGACCACCCCGGCGAGCACGATGTAGAGATCTTCGCGCATGTCGCTCTTGATGCCGACTTCGGTAGACGGCTGGAACGTGGGATTCCCTTCGGCGTCGACATGCTGCCGTTTCTCGGTCTCCAGCCGGCCGATCCACTTGCCGTCGCGCGTGACGTCGACCGTCGCCGCGGTCACCTGCCGGTTGAGCGCGGGGTATTGCGAGATCCCGAGGTGCGTGAAGCGATAGGTCCAGCCGTAGGGGCTCTTCAGCGAGACGGACTCACCCGGCCGCAGCGTGGCTTCGGTCTCGGTCTTGAAGGCGTAGCCCGCGAAGGCGATGAACAGGATCAAAATACCGAGGTGCACGACATAGCCGCCGTAGCGGCGGCGGTTGCGGGCGAACAGGCGGCCGAGTGCGAGCAACCACGCTTCGCCGTACTGCCGGTGCCGCGCCGCCACTCCGCGCCAGAACTCCTGCACGATCGTCGTGAACACGAAGCCGGCGAGGCCGATCGCAATGATCGGATAAAAGTCGCGCATCCCCGCGGCGAGCACCGCCAGCGTGGTCAGCACCCCGCCGGCGGCGGGCACGGCGAACTGGCGCTTGAGATTGGGCAGTGATGACCGGCGCCAGGCGATGAGCGGCCCGATCCCCGTGAACAACAGCAGCAGCAGCCCGAGCGGGATGTTGACGCTGTTGAACCACGGCGCCTTGACCGTGACCTTGGTGCCGCTGAACAGTTCCGTCAGAATCGGCAGCAGCGTGCCGAACAGCACCGTGAACGCGATCCCGACGAGCAGCAGATTGTTGAACAGGAAGCTCGCTTCCCGGCTCACCATCGATTCGAGCTGCGCGTCGGCTTCGAGCAGCGGCAGCCGCGTGGCGTAGATCCAGAAGCTGGCCGTCGCGGCAAGCACCAGAAATCCGGCGAAGAACCAGCCGACCTGCGACTGGGTGAACGAGTGGACGGAGGCGATCACGCCGGAGCGCGTGATGAACGTGCCGAAGATCGAGAGGAGCCAGGACCCGATGATGAGCGCGAGATTCCACTTCTTCAGCATGCCGCGCTTTTCCTGGATCATCACCGAGTGCAGGAACGCCGTCATCGTGAGCCACGGCAGGAACGAGGCGTTTTCCACCGGATCCCAGGCCCAGTAGCCGCCCCACCCCAGCTCCACGTACGCCCACCACATCCCGAGGCAGATGCCGATCGACAGGAACAGCCACGAGAGCAGCGTCCACTTGCGGATCGCCACCAACCAGTCGGCCTCGAGGCGCTTCGACAACAGCGCCGACATCGCGAACGCGAACGGAATCGTGATCGAGATGTAGCCGAGGTAGAGCATCGGCGGATGGAACACCATTCCCGGATTCTGCAGCTGCGGGTTCAACCCGTTGCCGTCGACAGGCGTGTACGGCAACCGGTCGAACGGATTGGCGTGCGAGATGAAGTCGAACACCATCACGCTGAGAAAGAACGTGCACACGAGGGAGGTGATGGCCCCGACATAGGGCAGATAGACCCGGTGACGCGGCGCGGTCAGCAGCTGGGCCAGTGCGCCGAACAAGGACAGCACCGTGGCCCAGAACAGCAGGCTGCCCTTCTGCCCCGCATACAGGGCCGACCACGTATAGAAGATCGGGAGGTTGCGGCTGGTGTAGGCGGCGACGTACTCGACGTTGAAGTCGTGGCGGAACAGCGCCACCTCGAGACAGACGACGGCCACGAGCAGGACACCGCACAGCGCGTACACCGCGTGCCGCGAGCTGGCGATCAGATCGGCACGGCCACGCGCGCCACCGAGAAACCCGGTCAGCGCACCCCAGGCTCCGAGAATGAAGGCGACCCAGAGCGCCAGACCACCGAGCAAAGTCATTTAGGCTTTGGGAACCGACTCGTAGCGGGAACCGCACTTCGCCAGCACGTCGGTGGCGTGAATGACGCCGTCCTTCTGGATGCGCCCTTCGACCACCACCTCAACGCTGTCATTGAAGGTGTCGGGAGCGATGCCCCGATACACGACGGGATAGGAGGCGCTGCCGTCGGTCACCCGAAAGGCCAGTGTCTGATGCGCGACGTCGCGCGTGACGCTGCCGGGGACGACCCGCGCCCCGACCCGCATCCCGACGTCGTAAAACGTCGGGTCCGCGGCGAGCTTCTGCGACAACTCGCTCGGGGTCAGAAAATACTGACCGGTCTGTTTCACCCCGGTCGCCATCAAGTAGCCGACGGCGCTTACGATCAGCACCGCTCCCAGGGTGAACTTCATGCCAGCGTTCATACGTTCATTATACAGCCCCGGGTCGGCAGCGCTCCAGTACCCAGTATCGTAGATTCACCCTGACTTCATGGCCGCCTCATCTGAGATTCCGGTCACAACCGCTCCGTTGGCGCGGACGTCGCTGATTGCCGCCCCCGGATCGGCGAAAATCGATGCGACCGTCGTCGAAGATCAGGTCGCCCGCGAACAGCTGCAGCGGCTGGTGGGCGAAAGCCGCTGGGCTGAGGTCGCCCATCTCGTGCTCATCGCCGTGGTCGCGGTGCTGTTCTGGCCGTGGATCGCGCACGTCACCCTGGCCGTCTGGGCAGCGGCGGTGACCGCGTGCACGGTGATCCGGGGAGCGCTGCGCGCGCGCATTCATGGCGCCGCCTACACACCGGGCGGAGCGCTGGGCCGGATCCGTCTCGCCCTGGCCGCGAGTGGTCTGGCGTGGGGCGTGGGCGCCGCCGTCGTGTTGGCCGATACCCCAGTCGCACAGGCAGCGCTGCTCCTCGTGGTGCTGTGCGGGCTGGCGGCCGGTGGCGTCGCGTCACTGTCGGGCGACCTCTGGACGTTCCGGTATTTCATCGCCGGCCTCCTCGTCCCTGTCCCGGTCGGCATCGTGCAAGGCGCGTTTCAGCGCGACACGCCGATCGCGATCTTCATGGTGGTGTTCTACGCGACGGCGATGGTCGTCTTCCATCGCCGGTCCTATCAGCTGCTGCACGAGCACCTGCAGCAGTCGTTTGCGTTGGCGGGACGCGAACAGCAGGCGGTGCAAGACCGGGCGTACGTCGACGCGCTGCTGGCGAGCGCACCGGTCGCGATCGCCGTGCTGGGCGGCGACGGCCGGGTGCGCGGCATCAACCCCCAGTTCGAGTCGCTGTTCGGCTACACGGCCACCGAAGCGATCGGCCAGGACCTGAACCAGCTCATCGTGCCGCGCTCCGAGCTCCCCAAGGCATCCCGATTCGACGCGCTGGCCCGCCGGGGCGAGCGTGTCTCGGTGGAAGTCGAGCGCCGCCGCAAGGACGGGTCGCTGATCCCCGTCACGGCGTCCGCCAGTCATGTCGCCGGAACGTCCGGCGGCGACGTGCTCGTCATGTACGAAGACATCAGCGACCGGCGCAAGGCCCAGGACGCGCTGAGTCAGCTCGCCAACATCGTGCAGTCGTCGGAAGACGCGATCGTGGGCCAGACCCTCGACGGCGCGATCGTGAGCTGGAATGCCGCCGCCGAACGCATGTTCGGCTACTCCTACACGGAGATCAAAGGCCGCAACATCGGCCTGTTGCGACCGCCGGACCTGGCCACCGAAGCCGACGACATTCTCGAGCGCATCAAGCGCGGCGACCATGTCGACCATTTCGAGACGGTGCGGCTGCGTAAGGACGGGACGCCCATCCCGGTGTCGCTCAGCATCTCGCTGACGCGCGACCCGCGCGGTCGGATCAGCGGCTTTTCCACCATCGCCCGCGACGTGAGCGGCGAAGTGGCGAGCCGCGCGGCGTTGCGCGACGCGCGCGACGCGGCCCAGCGTCTGGCGCAGACCCGCAGCTCGTTCCTCGCCAACATGAGTCACGAGATCCGCACGCCGATGAACGCGATCCTCGGGCTGACCGAGCTGCTGCTCGACACCGAGCTCGCCCCCGAACAGCGACACTCCCTCACGCTGGTGCAGACCTCTGCTGAAACGCTGCTCACCTTGCTGAACGACATTCTCGATCTCTCGAAAATCGAAGCCGAGCACCTCCAGCTCGAGTCCATCGTGTTCGATCTCGAGCATCTGGTGGAGTCGGTGGTGGAAATGCTCGCCATCCGGGCGCGGGAGCGGCGGCTCAACCTGCTCGCCGACGTCGCAGCGGACCTGCCGCCGAGCGTGCGCGGCGACCCGACCCGGCTGCGCCAGGTGCTCACCAACCTGATCTCGAACGCGATCAAGTTCACGCACGAAGGCGAGGTGGTGGTCGCCGCCGAACGGGTCGCGGCCGCGGATGGACGGTCGTTGGTACGCTTCGCCGTCCGCGACACCGGCATCGGCATCGCCGCCGACAAGCTCGACGCCATCTTCGAGGAGTTCAGCCAGGCCGACACCTCGACCACGCGCAAGTACGGCGGCACGGGACTGGGACTGGCGATCTGCCGCCGCCTGGTCCGGCTCATGGGCGGGACGCTCGCTGTCTCGAGCGACCTGGGACGAGGAACCGAATTCAGTTTCGCCGTCCCGCTCGAAATCGGTGCCCCGCTCGCGGCAACGGCTCCGGCACCGCTCGCGGGTCGCCGGGCGCTCATCGTCGACGACAATCCCACCAATCGCCGCGTGGCGCTCAACATGCTGGCGGCCGCCGAGATGGAAGTCACCGAAGCCGGGAGCGGCGCCGCCGCGCTTACCGTCCTACGCCAGGCGCGCCGGGACGACGCGCCGTTCGACCTCGCGATCATCGACTCCGAGATGCCGGAGATGGACGGGTTCGAGCTGGCCCGGGCCGTGCGCTCGGACCCCGGTATCGGCCAGACGCCCCTCGTGATGCTGACGTCGTCGGGCAAACCCGGCGACGGCCAGCGCTGCCGCGAGCTCGGCATCGACGGCTAC
>DASTHG010000109.1:0-2866 GCA_035718325.1 Gemmatimonadales bacterium
GAGTACGCCGAGCTGGAGCGCGACGCCGAAGTGTTCGCCAAGGTGATGCGCCACGAGACCGAGCTCGTGCCGGAACACAAACTCGGTCCCGAGCTGGGGGCGAGCGTCCCCTATGCGGGCGCGCTGCTCGATCCGCTGGCGGGGAGTCTCAACCCGGCACAACTGTTCTGGAACCTCGCCCTCGCGGCGCGGCGCGCCGGGGTGACGCTGGTGGAAGGGGTCGAGGTGGAGTCGCTGCGGCGCGAGGCGGACCGCTTTCTCGTGCGCACCTCGCAGGGGACGCTCGGCGCGAAGGACGTGATCGTCGCGACCGGCGGCTCCGGCGACCCCGTGGTGCCCGCTTTGCGCCGCCGCATCTATTTCCGGTCCAGCACCACGATCACCACGGCGCCGCTGGGACAGCACGTCGCGCGCCTCGTGATGCAGCGCGACCGCGTCGTGACCGACACGCGCGAGTGCATGATGTGGTTCCGGCAGAGCGACACGCGCATGATCTTCGGCGCCGAAGCGCCGTTTCGCCCGACGACGCGGCCGGAGCGGCTCAAAGCGCTGATGGATGCGATGTGCGCGCACTTTCCGCGCCTCTTGGGCACCGACGTCGACTATCAGTGGGGCGGCGCCGTCGCGATGACGCGCGACCAGCTGCCGCACGCCGGGCAGAAAGACGGGGTGTTCTACGCGCTCGGCTGCAACGGCTACGGCGTCGCGCTGGCGCTGTATCTGGGATCGCGCGTGGCGCAGAGCGTCATCGGCGACGACGATCTGGAGCCGTTCGCGTCGTTACGATTCCCTGCGGTGCCGCGGTGGTACCTACCGTTCCTGGGGACGGTGCAGCGGTGGAGAGACAGTTAGAAAAAACAAATGTCGAATGTCCAATATCGAATGTCGAATGTCGAAATAAGGACATTTCGAAATTCGTTATTCGATATTCGACATTCGATATTTCGTCTTTGACTCACCAGGCTCCCCCCACGATCGCGCCCACCGCCCCCACGAACGGCAGCGTCCACCCATACCAGAGGGGCTGACCCGCTCGCGCGGCGCCGCCCTGGGCCGCGGTCCACAGACCGAGCGCCAGGATGAGACCGCCCAGGATACCTGCGTGCACCAGGGGCGCCCGCCCCGCGACGTGGGCGGCGACCCAGCCGCCGGCGGCGGCGGAAACGAGCCCGAAGAGCAGATTGGCGGCGAGGTAGGGCCCGGTGGGACGGCCCGCCGGGTCCTTCAGCAACAGCTTCACCGCAATCGGCGTCGTGACGAGCACGAGCACGACGATCGTGAAAAAGCCGAGGATGATGCCACCGAGACTGCGAATCATCACACCTCCACCAGATTCAATATTTCAGGCCGGCCTTTTCCGCAAACGACTTCGCCGCCGCTTCCTGCTCGGGCGTGAGCTTCTCGGGCAGCTCGATCCGCACTTCGACGTACTGATCGCCGCGCTTGCCGTTCTTCTCGATCCCCTGGCCCGAGATGCGGAACTTCTGGCCGTTCTGCGTCCCCGCCGGAATCCTGAGCACCACGTGCTTGCCGTCGACGGTGCGCACCTTGATGCGCGAGCCGAGCATCGCCTGGGCGATGTTGATCGGCACGGTAGAGACGATATCCGCACCCTCGCGGCGGAAGAAGTGGTCGGGCTCGACCTGGAATTGAATCACGAGGTCGCCCTTCCCCTTGGCCCCTTGCCCCTTGAGGCGCATGCGCGTGCCGTCTTCGGTGCCGGGCGGCACCGTCACCATGATCCGCTTTTGCACCTGCACGTCGCCCGAACCCTTACACGTCGGGCACGGCTGGCTCGGCACCTTGCCGCGCCCGCGACAGACGGGGCATGGCCGGTTCACGGCGAAGCTTCCCTGCCCGAAAGAAATCGTGCCGCGTCCCTTGCACTCGGGGCAGGTCGAAATCGTCGCACCGGGGGCGGCACCATTGCCGCCGCAGGTGGGACACACTTCCGTCATCGGGACATTGATGGGGAGCTTGCCGCCCAACGCCGCGATGCGGAACGGAATCGACAGGACGGTTTCGACGGTGTCGTCCGTGTCTTCGTCCTTGCGACGACCAAAGATGGAGGAGAAGAGATCGCCCAGTCCGCCGAATCCACCCAGGTCGGACATGTCGAACTCTTCGGGAGCGCCGCCCGGGCGTGGCGGGCCGCCCGCAGTGCGCCAGTCGGACCGGCCGCCCGACCGCCCGCCCGTGAACGCACCGTACTTGCGCAGCATGTCGTACTTCTTGCGCTTCTCGTCGTCGCTCAGGACGTCGTGCGCTTCGTTGATCTCCTTGAAGCGCTCGGCGGCCTGCGGGTTGTTCGGGTTGCGGTCGGGATGGTACTGCTTCGCCAGCCGGCGAAATGCTTTCTTGATTTCGTCGGTGGTGGCGGCCTCTTTGATACCGAGGGTCTGGTAGTAGTCGCGCTGTTGGGCCATTGGATATCGGCTATCGGCTATCAGCTATCGGCTATCGGCTGAACCGGTCCGTTGGTCGGCGCTGGCCCGTCAGGCGCCGATCCCTGCCAGTTCAGCACCACCACGCGCGCGGGACGAATCAGCGCGTCGCCGATCTTGTAGCCGGGCTGCAGGATCGCGCCGACGGTGTGGTCCTGCGCCGCGGCGGAGGCGGGCGCCATCGTCACCGCTTCGTGCTGGTTGGGATCGAACGGCACGCCCGCCTGATCGATGCGCGTGACCCCGATCGCGTCGAGCTGCTTCCACACTTTGCGCTCGACCATGTCGACGCCCTCGTGGTAGGTCTTGGCATCGGTCTGCGCGGGATCGACGTGCGCGAATCGGGCAAGATCGTCCAGGGCGTCGACCAACTTGGCCACCAGATCGGCCTGCGCCCGCGTGTGCGCCTCGGTGCGCTCCCT
>DASTHG010000110.1:0-2695 GCA_035718325.1 Gemmatimonadales bacterium
GCGGGCCGTGTCGTACGCACCACCAAGTCGCCCGGAAGTACGGTCGATCGTGGCGAGACGTTGGCGCTGATCGAGCGGGTCGACGATCCGCCGCGCGTGTTCGCGCTGCTCACGCAGGACCAGGTGACTCGGATCCGCCTCGGCGAGAGCGGCACCGTGCGCGTGCCGACCGTGCAGCAGCGCTTCCACGCCGTGGTCGTCCGCAGCGACAAGGCGGGCGCGATCCCGGGCGGCGTGCTCACCGACCTGCTCGCGAACGCCTCGAAGGCCCCCCGTCCCACCGATCCCAGCGGCTACATCGAGCTGGAGCTTCGCCCGCTGACGGCGGCCGCGCGGACCGCGCTGCGCTCGGGCATGCCCGCGGTCGTGAACCTGCCGCGCACGGCGAAGGGCGGTCCCTCGCGGGGACTCCCGTCGTGGCTCCCCTAGCCGCGGCCAGGCGCCCCTTCCGCTTCCGGCTCCGCGACGCCTGCGGCCTGTCCGTGTACGTCGCGGTGATCATCGCCGCGCTCGCCGGCGTGCCGGCCCAGACGTGGGACCACCTCGGCTCGAAGCTGTTCATCTCCATCGGCGCCATCGGCATGTGGCGGTACTCGTGGTGGTTGCTCCACTTCCTGCGCGCGCAGTTCTACGCCCGCATCCGATTCCCGAGGCTGCGCGAGGCGTGCGAGCGGCGGTGGCGGGAAGGCTGGCGGCCGCCGTGCGTCCACTACATCGTGACCACGTTCATGGAGCGGCCCGAGACCACGCAAGCCGTGATGGCGGCGATCGTCGACGAATGCCGGACGACCGGGATCCCGACGCGCATCTACCTCGGCACCGGGCTCCCCAAGGACGAGCAGGTGGCGAGGCAGTTCCTGTTCCGGGCCGCGCGCGGGCTCGACCTCGAGCTGGTCATCGTGAGGCAGAACCGGCCCGGAAAGCGCGCGGCGCTCGGGCTCGCGCTGCGCGCGCTGTCGCGCGCCGGGATCGATCCCGAGGATCCGGTCGTGTTCATGGACGGGGACACCGTGCTGCTGCCGGGCTTCCTCCGCCGCTGCCTTCCCCTGTTCGAGGTGCGGCGCGACCTCGATGCGCTCACCACGGCGGAGCAGGCGATCGTGCTCGGGCCCCGCTGGATCTCGACCTGGCTCGACATGCGGTTCGCGCAGCGCCACCTCACCATGCAGTCGCATGCCCTCTCGCACAAGGTGCTCGCGCTCACGGGGCGCTGCTCGGTGTTCCGCGGCCGCGAGGTGCTGCGCGACGAGTTCATCCGGCGCGTCGAAGCCGACCGGCTCGAAGACTGGCTCTGGGGCACGATCCCGTTCCTATCGGGGGACGACAAGAGCACCTGGTTCGCGCTGCTCGAGAAGCCCGGCGGCAGCGTGATGCTGTACGTGCCCGACGCCATGGTGTGCACCATCGAGAACATCACCGGCAGCGCCTGGCAGCGCATGCGCTTCAACCTGCTGCGGTGGTCCGGGAACGCGATCCGTAACTCGGGCCGCGTGGTCGCGCTGGGGCCGCGCCGCATCGGGTGGTTCATCTGGTGGTGCGTGCTCGACCAGCGCATCTCGTTGTGGACGGGCCTCCTTGGCCCGACGATGGCGCTGATGAACCTGTTCTGGGGCGATCCCGGGCTGACGCTGGTCTACCTGGCCTGGATCTGCACGACACGGGTCCTGCTCGCGCTCCCGCTGTTCGCGTATGCCGGCGAGATCCGGCCGGCGTTCCCGCTGTTCCTCTACGCGAACCAGCTCGCGAACTCGGTCATCAAGGGCTACCTTACGTTCCGGCCCGCGACGCAGCGCTGGTTGAACCGGGGCGATCAGCGCCATCGCACCGCGCCCACTGCGCTGGGCCGCTTCCGCGAACGCATGGCCGACTACGTCAGGGTGATCTGGGTGGCCGCGATGGGGGTGGCGATGGCGCTCTACGTCGGCGTCCTGAGGCGTCCCACGCTGGACACGTTGTGGAACGTCTTCCACCGCGGATGAGTCCGCGCGCGAGTTGGCCCCGATGGCCCGCGGCGGCGCTGGGCGCGGCGGTCGTGGGCGCGTGGCTCGCGGCCGGCCAGGCGCAGGACGAGGGGCCGGCGCGTCCGGCACCCGGGAACTCGAGGACGCCCTGCACGTTCCGGTCCGCCTCGATCATGCCGGTGGCGGAGATGCGCGGGCTCGGCTACACGAACAACACCCGGGTGCTGGTGGATGCAAAGGGCGCGGTCTGGATCGCGCTGCGGTCGAAGCACGGGAGCCAGTACACGATCGGCCTGGTCCGCGCCGAACCGCCCTGGCATGAGGGCATGAAGACGTCGGTCACCTGGATCGAGGATCGCGATTCGCTGCCGTTCTCCGGCGCGCCGCAACGCGTGGCCGCGATCGCGACCGGGTCCGACGGCTCGATCCACATGGCGTGGTACGGGGGGATGGCGGGCGCACCCGACCACCAGATCCACTACGCGCGCTTCACCCCCGGGACCACGACGCGGATCGCCGAGGAAAGCGCCCCGTTCCGCGTACCCGGATTCGAATCCGTCGCGGTGGGCGCAGCGAAGCCGATCGAGCTGTGGCAGGAGCACGCCTCGATCGCGGTGGGGCCCGATGGCACCGCGCACCTGGCGTGGGAGGCTCGCGATCCGTCCCGGCGCTCGTCCGACGGCACGCCGCGACCCGGGATCGCGTACGCGACACGGAGCCCCGACGGCGTGTGG
>DASTHG010000111.1:0-2707 GCA_035718325.1 Gemmatimonadales bacterium
GCCCAGGCCGTGCGCGCCCTCGGGCGCATCGCCGACGCGGCCACGTTGGACGACCTGCGGACTCGCCTCGCGGACGTGGAATGGTGGGTGCGGCTGCGGGCCGCGCTGGCGCTGACCCGCCTCGGCGCTCCCGGCCAGGGGGCACTGCTCCACGCCGAGGTCGGCGCGAATCCCGATGCGCGCTACGTTGCCAGGCTGATCCTCGGCCTGTCGCCGCAGGCGCTGGCGGAGTTCGCCGCGTGAACGGGTTCATCCACGGATTCGACGCCGTCGTCGTGGTGTACTTCGTCGCCCTCAATTCGTTTTATGCCGTGCTGCTGCTCTGCGCCCTGCCCGAGATCTGGGAGCAGAGCCTGCTCGCTGAAGACGAGGACCTGGTGCGGCTGCAGGAGGTGGGCGCTCCGCCTCCCATCTCGATTCTCGTGCCGGCCTACAACGAGAGCGCCACGATCCAGGCCAGCGTCACGGCGATCCTGACGCTGGACTATCGTCAGTACGAGGTGATTGTGGTCAACGACGGCTCGTCGGACGACACGATGGGCCGTCTCGAAGACGCGTTCCACCTCTATGAGATTCCGCGCACCTACCCGGAGACACTCGCGACCCAGCCGATACGCGCCCTGTACCGCTCGCGTACCCGGCCGCGCTTGCTGGTGATCGACAAGGAGAACGGTGGCAAAGCAGACTCGCTCAACGCGGCGATCAACGCCAGCCGCTGGCCGCTCGTCATCGCCGTGGACGCGGATACCCTGATCGAGCCCGACGCCATGCTGCGGCTCACCCGGCCGTTCTCGCTCGGACTGCGCATTGCCGCGGTGGGCGGGACGGTGCGCGTCGCCAACGGGTCGGTGATCCGGGATGGGCGCGTCATCGAGCCGCGCGTCGCGCCGCGCTTTCTCCCCGGGATCCAGGTGGTCGAGTACCTGCGGTCGTTCCTGTACGGGCGACTCGGGTGGAACCGGCTCGGTGGCAACATGATCATCTCGGGAGCCTTCGGCTTGTTTCGCAAAGACCATCTGTTGGAGATCGGCGGCTATCGCACCGACAGCGTGGTCGAGGATTTCGACGTCGTCGTCCGGCTGCACCGCTACCTGCTCGACAAGCGGCTCCCGTACATCATTACGTTCGTTCCCGACCCCGTCGCCTGGACCGAAGTCCCCGAAACGCTCGCCGTACTGGGCCGGCAGCGTGAGCGCTGGCATCGCGGTCTCATTCTCACGATGTGGAAGTATCGCGCCATGATGTTCCGCCCGCGCTACAAACGCATCGGGTTGCTGGGGTTTCCATTCTTCACGTTCGGTGAAATGCTGGCGCCGATCGTGGAGGTGCTCGGCTATCTCGTCACCGCCGTCGGGCTGTGGTTGGGGCTCATCAACGTCTCGTTCGCCTTGCTGTTCCTGCTCGTGGCGCTCGGGTACGGCATGATCCTGTCGATCTGGGGGATTCTGCTCGAGGAAATCGGCTTCCGCCGCTACCGGCGGGCGAGCGACCTGGTGCGGCTGCTGTGGTACGCGGCGCTCGAGAATTTCGGGTACCGCCAGTGTACCGTGTGGTTTCGCCTCAAGGCGTTCTGGTCCGCGGCACGCGCCCGTTCGACCTGGGGACGGATGACCCGCACCGGATTTGCCGCCGCCGGCACGAAGACGGCGTCATGATCCTGGCGATCGCCGTGCTGGCGCTGCAGCAAGCTCCAGCCACAGCCGCCGCCCCCTGCCCGGCGCGGATCGCGGCCCTCGCCGACAGCGCGTGGCATGCCTATCGCAGCGACCGGATTCCCGACGCCCGAGCCCGGTTCGCCGCCGCCGACTCGCTGTGCCCCGGCCTCCCCGACATCCAGATCGGGCTCGGCTTCGTGGCGCTGCGGCAGAGTGACGTCGGCGCCGCGCAACGCCGTTTCGGCGCGGCCCTGAAGGCGGATTCGCAGAATGCCGACGGGTGGTACGGCATCGGGCTGGTACGCGAGCGCCAGGGAAAGCGCGATCAGGCGATCGCCGCGTTTCGCCGTACGTTACGTATCGCCCCCGGGTACGCCGATGCGAAACGTCAGCTCGACACCATGGGAGACTTGGGCGAAGCACTGCCCCCGGTGCGACGACCGGCAGTCGCGCAGGTGCCGGCCCGCACCCACGGAGAGCGCTTTGAGATCCGGCAGGCCAGCGGGTGGCAACCGTTTTACGTGAAAGGGATCAATCTCGGCGCGGCCCGCCCCGGCAAGTTCGCCGCGGAGTTCCCCACCGACGATTCGACCTATACGGCGTGGTTGACGCTCATGGCCGGAGCACACGCCAACGTCGTGCGACTGTATACGATTTTCCCTCCCGCATTCTATCGCGCGTTGAAGCGGTGGAACGACGGCCACCCCACCCAGGCGCTGTGGCTGGTGCACGGGGTATGGGCCGAGGTGCCGCCGGCGGATGACTACGACGATGCTGCCTGGAAGACCGAGTTCCACGACGAGATGCACCGCGTCGTCGACTTGCTGCATGGACATGCGATCATTCCGGCACGGCTGGGCCACGCGAGTGGTCGCTATACCGTCGACGTGTCGGATCACGTCCTGGCGTTTATCATCGGCCGCGAGTGGGAGCCGTTCACGATCCACCACTACAACGAGCGCCGCGCGGGCCAATCCAGGTATTCCGGGAAGTTTCTCGCCGTGGATTCCGGCACGCCGTCCGACGTCTGGATGGCGGAACAGTGCGACTAT
>DASTHG010000112.1:0-2252 GCA_035718325.1 Gemmatimonadales bacterium
GACGATGCGGATGTCGAAGGGATCGATCCCCAGCACTTCGGCCGTGATGTAGGCGAGGATCGAGTCCGAGCCCTGCCCGATATCGGTGGAGCCGCAGAACACGGTGACCCCGCCCGACCGGTCACACTTCAGCTGCACGCCGGAGTGCGGCATGTGATTCCAGTAGATCGGCAGGCCAGCGCCCGACAGATACGACGAGCAGGCGAGGCCGACGCCTTTGCCGTGGCGCAGCCGCTTGAACTTGTCGCGCCACCCCGAGCCCGCCGTCACCTTGCGAATGCACTCGCCCAATCCCATCGAGCCGACGCGCAGGTAGTTGGCTGTGAGCGAATCGGGGGGCTGCAGATGTTTGAGCCGCAGCTCGGCAGGATCGATCCCCAGCTCCTCGGCGATCTTGTCGAGATGCACCTCGAGGGCGAAACGCGGCTGCGGCGTGCCGTGGCCGCGTTTCGGCCCGCACGGCGGCTTGTTCGTGAAAGCGCGCGCGCCCTGGAATTTGTAGCGCTTGATCGGGTAGGTAACGGTCTGCAGCGCGCCCGTGTAATAGGTGCTCGCCACGCCGTAGGAGCCGTAGGCCCCGCCATCCAGCAGCGAGCGGAAGTGCATCGCGGTGATGGTCCCGTCGCGGGTGACCCCGGTTTTCACCGCCATCAGGGTCGGATGGCGGCCGCGGTGGCAATAGAACACCTCTTCGCGCGTCAGGGTGATCTTCACCGGCCGGCCGGTGAGCATCGCGAGCTTGGCGACGGCGATCTCGTGGTTGAAGGGATCGCTCTTGCCGCCGAAGCCGCCGCCGTTGGGGGTGGCGATCACGCGGATCCGCGCCGCCGGGAGCTCGAGCACCTTGGCGAGCGCCCGGTGCACGTAATGCGGCGTCTGCGTCGAGCTCCACAGCGTCAGCTTCGCGTCCGCCGACCATTCGGCGAGGGCGGCGTGCTGCTCCATCGGGAGGTGGGTGTTGCCCTCGAAGAAGAACAGGTCCTCGCGGATCACCGCGGCTTCGGCGAATCCTTCTTCGACGTCGCCGAACTCGAGGTTGATGAGCTTGTGCAGGTTGCCCGAGTCGCCGTAGTCGTGGATGCACGGCTCCGGATAGGCGAGCGCGTCCTCGGGCGATCCAATGGGACGCAGCGGCTCGTAGGTCACGTCGATCAGGTCGAGCGCCGCCGTCGCCGTTTCTTCGGTCGTGGCGGCCACGGCGACGACGGGGTCCCCGATGAAGCGCACGGTGTCGACGCACAGCGTGTGCTCGTCCTGGCTCACGGGGAGGATGCCGAACGGGATGGGCAGGTCTTTCCCTATGAGCACCGCCTTGACCCCTTCGAGCGCCGTCGCTTTCGACGTGTCGATCGAGACAATGCGCGCGTGCGGGTGCGGGCTCCGCAGCAGTTTGGCGTACAGCATCCGCGGCAGGGTGAGGTCGTCGGCGAACTTGGTCGCGCCGGTGACCTTGGCGACGGCGTCGACTTTTCGGTGAGCCTTGCCGACGACCCGCAGTGCCGGCTCGGTCGTGGCCTTCTTCCTACCGCTGGCCATACAACGCCTCCCGGCTCGGCTCCGCCTTCTCGCCGCGCATCCACGCCGCCGCCAGCTCTACCGCTTCGTAGATCTTGATGTAGCCGGTGCAGCGGCAGAGGTTGCCGGCGAGCGCGTGCTTGATCTCGTCGCGCGACGGCTTGGGGTTGTGCTCGAGCAGCGCCTGGGCGGCGAGCAGGAAGGCGGGGGTGCAGTAGCCGCACTGCGCAGCTCCCAGATCGGCGAATGCCGTCTGCAGGGGATGCAGCGTGGCGCCGGCCATGCCTTCGACCGTGCGCACCGAGTGCCCGCCGCACGCCTGGCCCAGCACGAGGCAGGAGAGGACCGGCTGATCGTCGACCAGCACGGTGCAGGTGCCGCACTCGCCCAGCTCGCAGCCGTGTTTGGTGCCGGTGAGTCCCAGGTCCTCACGCAGCACCTCGAGCAGCGTCTTGTGCGGGGCGAACGCCACCTCGCACGGCTCCGCGTTCAACACGAAGGCAATCGCGACCTTCGACTCAGACATGACGAAGAAACTAACCTTGCCATTCATGGGATGCAGCGCGAGCTTCCCTGCGACCGCTCACAGGAACCGCGCAGTGTTGTTCCGCTCGACTCTCGTGCTCCTCGCTTGCTCCTGCGCATTTGTCCTGCACGCCTCCGCGCAGGGCGCTGCCGCTCCCGACTATCGCACCCAGGCGATCCAGATCCTCCGGACCGTGCCGCTGATCGACGGG
>DASTHG010000113.1:0-16371 GCA_035718325.1 Gemmatimonadales bacterium
CAGGAGCAGCGTCCCGTCGCCGTCGACCGCGCGAGCGTGGAGCGGGCCCTCGACCGGTTTCGCGGCACGCTGCGGCAGCGGCCGCCGGCGTACTCGGCGGTCAAGGTCGCCGGTGAGCGGGCCTACCGCCGGGCGCGGCGCGGCGAAGCGGTGGAGCCGGCGGAGCGCGACGTCGAACTCCGGGGGTTGGAGCTGACGGCGTTGACGCCGCCCGACGTCGAGTTTCGGGCGACCGTGAGCGCCGGGACCTACCTGCGCTCGCTCGCCCGCGATATCGGGGCGGCGCTCGGCTGCGGCGGGCATCTCGTGGCGCTGCGGCGCACCACGGTCGGGCCGTTCCGGCTCGAAGATGCGGTGGCGCCGGCCACGGCCGGCCCCGCCGACCTGCTGCCGCCCGGGGTGCTGGTGCGGCACCTGGAGCGGCGCGACGTCGATGCCGTCGAGCGCGAGGCCGTCGTCCACGGCCGCTGGATTGCGGCCGCGGGCGATGCTGTGGCGACTCCAGTCGCGATGTTCGCCGGCGAAACGCTCGTCGCCGTAGCCGATCGCGCCGGCGATGTGTGGAAGCCGCGAGTCGTGCTGGCCGACTGATGGGGGGAGCAGGCAGAGGGGCGGTCGTCACCGTTGGCACGTTCGACGGTGTGCACCGCGGGCACCAGGCGGTGCTGGCCGAGATCACGCGCCGGGCAGAGGCGCGGCGGTGCGAGAGCGTGGTCGTGACGTTCGATCCGCACCCGCTCGCCGTCGTGAACCCGAGTGCGGCACCGCCGCTGTTGACGCTGCCGCCGGAGCGGCAGCGGCTGCTCGAGGCGTCCGGCGTGAGCCGAGTCGAGACGGTGCCGTTCACCGCGGAGGTGGCGCGGCTCGAGCCGGTGCAGTTCGTGCGCGACGTGCTGCGGGCGCGGTGGCGGATGGACGAGCTCGTGCTGGGACACGACCACGGCTTCGGGCGCGGTCGCTCGGGGGACGTGGAGACGGTGCGGCGCATCGCCGCGAGCGACGGTTTCGCCGTCGACGTGGTCGACGCCGTGAAGGACGACGGGCAGCCGATTTCGTCCACGTTGATCCGGACCGCGCTGGCGCACGGCGATTTGGCGCTGGCTCGGGCGTGGCTGGGGCGGCCGTACGGTGCCCTGGGGACGGTGCAGCGGGGGGCAGGGCGCGGCCGGACGATCGGGATTCCGACGCTCAACCTCCCGGTCCCCGATGCGCGCAAGTTGTTGCCGCCCGACGGCGTGTATGCCGTGCGCGTCACCCTCCCCGACGGGGGGCAGCGCGGTGGTATGATGAACCAGGGGCCCCGGCCGACGTTCGGCATCCAGGAGCGGGGGCTCGAGATTCACCTGTTCGATTTCGACGCTGAGCTGTACGGTGCGACGGTGTGGGTGGAGTGGGTGCGGCAGCTGCGTGACGTTCGCACGTTTTCCTCGCGCGATGCGCTGATCGCGCAGCTGGCGGAGGACCGCGCGGCGGCGCGCCAGAGTCTCACAGGAGAAGGAATCGCATGAGATCGATTCGCAATCGTATGATCGCTATCGGCTTCCTGCTGGTGATTTCGGTGGTGCTGCTGCTGCCGCGCAACGTCACGCAACGCGTGCCGGATGCGCAGGGCCGGATGAAGGACACCACAGAGCGGCACGTCCCGATCAACTTGGGGCTCGATCTGCAGGGCGGTATTCACCTCGCCCTCGAGGTCGATCAGTCCAAAGGTCCGGTGCCCGATTGCGCGGGCGCGATTCAACGCGCCCAGCGCGTCGTGCGGACGCGGGTGGACGAATTCGGAACTACGGAGCCGGTGGTCCAGATCGTCGGCCAATGCCGTCTCGTGGTCGAGCTCGCCGGGGAGAAGGATCCCGGACGCGCGAAGCAGATCGTGCAGCGCACCGCGTTTCTCGAGTTCCGCATCACCGACATGAAGAACCAGTTTCGCGACGCGCTCCCCGCCGTCGACCGCGCGCTGCGGGTCGCAGGGGTAAAGGCGCCGAGCGGCGCGCAGGTGAGCGCGGTGCAGCAGCTGTTCGGCGACACCGCGAAAAAGGGCGCCGACACGAGCAAGAAGAAGTCCGCGGTGCCCGCGCCTGATACGAGCGAATCGAATGCCCCAGGCGCCCTCTCGGCGCTGCTGTTCCAGGGAGGGCTCCCGGGCGAGTTTCTCGTGCCCGAGGAGCAGGTGAGCCGGGCCGAGAGTCTTCTGACGCGCCCGGAGGTGACGGCAGCGCTGCCCCGCGGCCTCGACCTGAAGTGGGGCACCGAGGCGCAGTCGCGCGGGGCGCGGATGTACCGGCCCCTGTATGTCGTCGAGGACAAACCGATCATCACGGGCGAGGAATTGACCAGGGCCAGCGCCCGGCGCGACCCGCAGAACAATCATTCCGAAGTGGTGTTCGATTTGTCGCACCGCGGCAGCCGCAAGTTCTGCGACGAAACCGGCCGCCACGTGCACGATTACATGGCGATCATCCTCGACAACCGCGTGCAGGGCCAGCCGCCGATCATCAACGACCAGATCTGCGGCACCGGCCAGATCGACCTGCAGAGCAAGCCGCTCACGGAGGCACAGGATCTCGCGCTGGTGCTGCAGGCGGGAGCGTTGCCGGTACCACTGCAGATCGTGGAAGAGCGTACCATCGGCCCGATCCTCGGCAAGGACTCGATCCGCGACGGCATCAAGGCCGGCATCGTCGGTGTCGCGCTGGTGATCGTGATCATGGTCGGGTACTACCGCTTCTCCGGCGCCCTCGCCGTGGCGTCGCTCGCACTGTATGTCCTCATGACGCTCGCGGGGCTGTCCCTGTTCGGGTTCACGCTCACCTTGCCGGGAATGGCGGGCATGGTGCTGTCGGTGGGGATCGCGGTCGACGCCAACGTGCTGATCTTCGAGCGCATCCGCGAGGAGCTGCAGCACGGCAAGACCGTACGCCTGGCCATCGACGAAGGGTTCACCCACGCCATGAGCGCGATCATCGACTCCAACGTGTCGACCGTGCTCACGGCGGCGATTCTGTATCTCGTGGGGACCGGGCCGGTGCAGGGCTTTGCCATCACGCTGATCATCGGCATCGCGGCATCGATGATCACCGCCATTTTCGTGGTGCGTACCTTCTTCCTGATCTGGTTGCGGCGCAGTCCCGACATGCAAACCCTGAGCGTCTGATGATCCGACTCTTCGCCAACGCCAATTACGACTTCATCAAGTGGCGCCGGTACGCCTACGCGCTCACGGCGCTGATCATCGTCCCCGGACTCATCCTGCTCGCGGTCAGGGGCTTGAACTACAGCATCGAGTTCACGGGCGGCACCTTCATCCAGATCGAGACCAGACACCCCATCCAGACCGCCGAGCTGCGCGCCGATCTCGACGCGGCCGGCATCCGGGGGGCCGAGATTCAGTCGTTCGGCTCCGATACTTCGTACAGCATCCGGGCGCGGCTCGGGGAGAATGTGACCTCCCCGGGAGGCGACGCCGAAGAAACCTCCGCGGCGGTCGGCCGGGCGCTCGATGCCAAGATCGGACACGACAATTACGTGATCGCCAAGCATGAAGCGGTCGGTCCGAAAGTCGGAAAGGAGCTCCAGGGCAAGGCATTGCTCGCGATCTTCTTCTCGTTCTTCGTGACGCTCGCCTACCTCGCCATCCGTTTCGAGTGGCGCTTCGGGTTGGCGGCGGTGCTCGCTACGTTCCACGACATTCTCACGACCATCGCGTTCATTCGCTACATGAACCTCGAGGTCAGTCTCGTCGTGGTCGGCGCGGTGCTCACGATGGTAGGATACTCCCTCAACGACACCATCATCATCTTCGACCGCGTGCGTGAGAATCTGCGCAAGTACCGACGCACCAATCTTTACCACATCCTCAATCTGTCGATCAACGAGACCCTGCCGCGCTCGATCCTGACGCACGGGACGACGATGGCGGCTACCATCGCGCTGGTGATCTTCGGCGGCGAGGTGATCCGGCCGTTCTCCCTCGTCATGACGTTCGCGATCTTCACCGGTACGTTCTCGTCGATCTATATCGCCGCGCCCGTGCTGCTGCTGATCGAGAAGCGCTGGCCGGGACAAGACGCCCGCGGTGCTCGGGCCTTCGTGCCGCGCGAGGCGCAGGCCACGGCGGTGCCGGCGCCTACACCGGCACCCACGGGAGGAAGCGGCGGCAGTCGCTCCAAGGCTGCCGTCTGACGGTGCCGGCCCTGGTGGACGCCCATTGCCACCTGGGGGACGCGGCATTTGACGGCGACCGCCCTGCCGTTCTGGCCCGCGCGGCGGCGGCGGGAGTGGGGCACGTCGTGGTGATCGGGGAATCCCTCAGAGCGAGCGCGCGCGCCACGGCGCTCGCCCGCGAGCATGCCGGACTCTCGGCGACCGCCGGCGTGCATCCGCACGAGGCCGCCAGCTGGGACGCCACCGCGCTGCCGCGGCTGCGTGAGTTGCTCCAGGCTCCCGAGCTCGTCGCCGTCGGCGAAACGGGACTCGACTACCACTACGATCACGCGCCACGGCCAGCCCAGCGAGCAGCGTTCGAGGGCCAGCTGGCCCTCGCCGCCGACCTCCAGAAGGCGGTGGTGATTCACGCGCGCGACGCCGACGACGACATGGCCGCGCTGCTGCGGGACTGGGGTAGTCGTGTCCCCGCGCTCGTGCTGCACTCCTTTGCCGGCAGCCGCGCACTGTTCACTGCCGGGATGGAGGTCGGCGCCTATTTCTCCTTCAGCGGCATGATCACCTTCAAGAATTGGCGCCCGGCCGTGCTGGCGTCGGAGTGCCCGGGGGACCGGCTGCTCGTCGAGACCGATGCGCCGTATCTGGCCCCGGTGCCGCACCGCGGCCACCGCAACGAGCCGGCCTTCGTTCCCGACATCGTCACCGCGCTCGCGCGGCAGCGCGGGACCTCGCCAGATGCGCTGGCCCGGCAGACGTTCGAGAACGCATCCCGCGTCTTTGGCCGCCGTCTCTTCACCCCGCTCGCCTCCAGGGAGAACACCGCGTGACCACCGTGCCGACCGACATTGCGATCGCCCAGGCGGCCAAACTGCGCCCCATCGCCGACGTCGCGCGCGAGCTCGGCCTGGCCGACGATGAAGTGGAATTCTACGGCCGCTACAAGGCGAAGATCTCGCTGCAGGCGCTGGAGCGCCGTAAACCGATGGGGCGGCTCGTCCTCGTCACCGGGATCAATCCGACGCCGGCAGGGGAAGGGAAGTCGACCGTCACGGTCGGCGTGACGCAAGCGCTGCGCAAGCTCGGCAAGAAGGCGCTGCTCTGCATCCGCGAGCCCTCCCTCGGACCCGTCTTCGGGGTGAAGGGCGGGGCGGCCGGCGGCGGCTACGCCCAGGTCGTGCCGATGGAGGATATCAACCTGCACTTCACCGGCGACTTCCACGCCATCTCGAGCGCGCACAACCTGCTGTCCGCGATGCTCGACGCCCATCTGCACCACGGCAACGCGCTGGGGCTCGACACGCGCCGCATCACCTGGCCGCGCACCATCGACATGAACGACCGGGCGCTGCGCCAGATCATCGTGGGCCTGGGCGGCACCAACGGCGGACCGACGCGCGAAGAGCGTTTCGTCATCATCCCGGGTTCCGAGGTCATGGCGATCATGGCGCTCGCCACGAGTCTCGCCGATCTCGAGACCCGGCTGGCGCGCATCATCGTCGGGCTCACGCAGGCACGGACGGGCGTAACGGCCAGCGACCTCAAGGCCCAGGGCGCGATGACGCTGCTCCTGAAGGACGCTCTGAAGCCCAATCTCGTGCAGACGCTCGAGGGCGGACCGGCGCTGGTGCATTGCGGGCCCTTCGGCAACATCGCGCACGGGTGCAATTCGGTGATGGCGACGCAGCTCGGGTTGCGGCTCGCCGACGTCGTGCTCACCGAGGCGGGGTTTGGCGCCGACCTGGGCGCCGAGAAGTTCTTCGACATCAAATGCCGCATGTCCGGGTTGAAACCGGAGGCGGCGGTGGTGGTGGGCACGGTGCGCGCACTCAAGATGCACGGCGGCGTGAAGAAGGAGAACTTGGGGAAGCCGGATCCCGCCGCGGTTGAGCGGGGCGTGGCCAACCTCACCCGACACGTCCGCAACGTGAAAAAATTCGGCGTCCCCTGCGTCGTCGCGCTCAACCGGTTCATCACCGACACCGATGAGGAGCTCGAGGTGGTGCGCGCCGCCTGCCGTACCGAAGGCGTCGAGGCGGTGCGCTGCGAAGTGTGGGAGAAGGGCGGCGAAGGGGGGCTCGAGGTGGGGAAGGCGGTGCTCAAACTGCTCGATGAGGGCAAAGCCGCGTTCCAGCCGCTGTACGACGAGCGCCGGCCGATCGCCGAGAAGATCGAGACGATCGCGACGGAGATCTACGGAGCAGGGGGGGTTTCCTTTGCTCCACCCGCCGAGCGGGCGCTCGAGCTGCTCCCCAAGCTGGGCCTTGGGGAGACCCCGGTGTGCATGGCGAAGACGCAATACTCCTTCAGTGACGACGCCGCGAAGCTCGGCGCGCCGTCGGGGTTCACGCTGCAGGTGCGGGACATTCTTCCTTCCGCCGGCGCCGGATTCGTCGTGGCGCTGGCGGGCGACATCATGACGATGCCGGGACTGGGCAAGAGTCCGGCGGCCGAGCGGATCCGCTTGCATCCCGACGGCACGATCGAGGGGTTGTTCTGATGAAGACGCTCAATCCGGTAGCGACCGACAAGGCACCCAAGGCGATCGGCCCCTACAGCCAGGCGATCGTCACGGAAGACACGGTCTACACGGCGGGGCAAGTGGCGCTCGATCCCAAGACGGGCGAGTTGGTCGGCACGACCGTCGCGGAACAGACGGAGCAGGTGCTGAAGAACCTCACCGCTGTCCTGGCCGCCTCGGGCTCGTCCCTCGGCCAGGTCGTGAAGACCACGGTCTATCTCGCCGACATGGCGGATTTCACGGCGATGAACGAGGTGTACGCCCGACACTTCGGCGGGCACCGCCCGGCGCGCTCGACCGTTCAGGCGGCCGGGTTACCGAAGGGTGCCCGCGTGGAGATCGACACCATCGCGATCCGGTAGGCCGCTACGGGCCTGCCTTGATTTCGACGGCGAGGAGCGCGGCGTTGAACGCACCGCTCCAATTCGCCGACACCGCCGTCTGGTTCGTGGCGAACAGGGCCTCGATGATCGAGTTCGTCCCCTCGGCCGGCTTCTGCTCGGAAATCTCGGTGAAGCCGGCGCCCGGCGTGATGCCCAACGCGCTGCCGTTCGTTCCTACCACCCCGTAAGCCACGTTGTTGGGTGAGCCGAGGGCGTTGAGCGTCGTAGCGATGCTCGTCCCCGCGTCGGCGCCCGCGGTCTTCGTCTGCACGATCGCCCCCGAACCGTTGCTGCCGGTCTGATCGACGCCGGTCCACTGCGACACGACCCACGCCGCGTTCGACTCGGTGGTCGGGAACGAGATCGTGATCGGGCCGCTGCCCGGCGCCCCGCTCATCGCCCGGAACACCGTCAGGCGCTTGTGCGCCGTCGCCCCCTGCGGGTCGAGCGTCGTCGAAGCGACCACCGTCCAGCTCGACATCCCGCCGCCCGTGATCGTCGGGTCGAGCGACGCGGTGGTCGAGGTATGGCCGATCACCGCGATGGTAATCAGGGCATTGGCGGCCGGTGCGATCGAGGCGGTCGTATAGATCTTCTGATTCGTGATGTCGCTGCCCGCGGTCAGCAGGGCCTGCGTGATCCCCGACGACGGCGGCGTCACCATGATGTTCTGGGTCTGCACGATCGGCGTCCCGTCCGCTGCGGCCGTCACCGTCTTCACCTCGGCAACGGTCGAGCTCATGGTGCCGGTCGCCACGCCGCTCGAGAGGGTCAGGCCGCCACCCGTGAAGCTGGCGCCCGCGGCCGGGCTGGCGCTGAAGGTCACGTTGGATCCGGTGACCGGATTGCCGTACTGGTCACGTACGGTCACCGTGAGGTTCGACGATCCCGTCGTCTGGGTGATCGTGAGCGGACTTGCCGTAAAGCTGGACTGCCCGGGATCCGGAGCGCCCGCACCCACCGTGAGCACCGGCTTCTGATTGAGGGTGACGCCCCCCGCCACCGCCGTGATGGTGTGCGAGCCCGCCGCCGTGGCGGCCACCGTTCCCGAAGTGGCACCGCCGCCGTCGGTGATCGCCGGTTGGGTGATCACGTCTCCGACGACCGACGACGAGAGGGTGACCGCGACGCCGGGCATCACGTTTCCGAGGCCGTCCTTGACCACGATGTTGATGGCCGAGCTGCCGCCGGCCGTGAAGGACGGCGTCGCCGCGCTGACCGTGGAGTTGGTGGGTGACGGGGCCGGCTGGGTGATGTTGAACGCGCTCGACGTCGCACCGGTCAGCGTAGCCGCCGAGGCCGCGAGCTTGTAGCCAGTTCCGGTGTTGTTGATCGAGAGGTCGGCGAACGTGGCGACCCCGTTGACGGCGCTCTGGCTCGTGGTTCCCGCAAGCGTGGCGCTGCCGCTGGGATCGGTGCCGATGGCCATGCCAACGCTCGCCCCGGAGCTCGTCAAGTTGCCGAACGCGTCCACCACCTGGACGACGACGGCTGGGGCGATCGGCGCGTTGGCCTGGGCGTTGGTCGGTTGCCCGGAGAACACGAGGCCGGCCGGCGGTGCTGGAGTCACCGTCACCGGCGGTTTCTGGTTGATGGCGACGCTATTGATCGTCGCCGAGATGACCTTGCCCTCGGCCTTCGTCGAGGTAAAGGTGCTCGTCGCCTGTCCGCTGTTGTTGGTGAGACCGATTGCCGTAAACGAGTTGCCGCTACCGGTGGAGGACAGCACCACCGCGGCGCCTGCAATGGGGTTATTTGAGCCGTCGAGTGCCGTCACGGTAATGGTCGAGCCGCTGCCGCCCGCCGTGATCGAGCCGGGCGAGGCTGACACGGTGGAGTTCGTGGCGGACACGACCGGCGCGCCGCCGCCACCGGCCTTGATCTCGATTGCCAGAAGGCCGGCGTTGTCGGAGGCACTCAGCGTCGCGGCGACGGTGTTGTCATTCACGCCCGACTGCGTCTCCAGATCGGTCGATTCGGTCGATCCCACCTCCCCGATCTCGCTCGATCCGGCGCCGGGAGTCACAAACGGCGGATTGGCGCTCACGCCGACCACTCCGAACCCGACATTATTGGCGCTTCCGAACGCCGCCAGCGTCTTGGACAGGGACGTCACGCCGTCCCCGGCAATCGGTCCCGTTTGCCCGATCGCGCCGGAGCCGTTCGTGCCGGTCTGATCGACTCCGGTCCACTGCGACACCATCCACGCGGCATTCGACACACTGCTCGTGTAGGTGATCGTAATCGCCCCGGTTCCGGGCGACGCGCTCATGCCGCGGAACACGAGCAGGCGCGACGTCGGTACGCCGATCGGATCGTAGTCGACGCTCGCGACCTGCGTCCACGTGCTGATGCCGCCGCCCGAGATCGTCGGGGTGAGGGCGCCGGAGCTGCGCTTGCCGAGCACTGCCACCGTCACGAGCGCGTTCGCCGAGGGGGCGATCGATGCGGTCGTGTAGGTCTTCGAGTTGACGCCGCTGCCACCCGATGTCAGCATGGTCTGGGCGATCGTGCCCCCGCCGCCACCGCCCGAGGGGGTGACCGTGACATTCGGCGTTTGTGTAATCGCGGTGCCGTCAATGTTGGCCGAAATCGTCTTGCCTTCGGCCACCGTTGACGTGAACGTGCTCGTGAATTGACCGCTGCCGTTCGTCGTCCCCGAGCTCGGCGTGAACGTGTTGCCGCTACCCGTGGAGGCCAGCGTGACGCTCGAACCGCTCAGCAGGTTGTTGCTGGCGTCGCGTGCCGTCACGGTGATCGCGGACGACCCGCTCCCGGCCGTGAAGGACGTTGGGTTGGCCGAAACAGTCGACTTCGAGGGGTCGACCGGGCCGGGACCGCCGCCGCCACCACCGGAGGAGTGGCAGGCCGTACTCCCCGAATCGGTGTAGGTCTTCCCGGCGACGGGAATGAATTTCCAGGCGAAGCTGTCGTCGTACAGGTAGAGCTTGAGCACCCCGAAAGTGCTGCCGTCGCCCGTGACGTGCGTCGGGAACAGGTTGGTTTCACTGCCGCCGCCGATCCCGCCACTGCCGGCGATGATCTCGGTGATGCCGTTCGCCAGGTCCAGGCTGCCGTCGGGCTTCATCGGCTTGAGGCGCTCGTAGAAGTGCCGGTGTCCGTTGAGCACCAGGTCGGCATGCGCCGCGTATAACCGGTTCCAGAACGGCTGCATCGAGGCGATGCTCACGCCGCCGGATCCTGTGCCTCCCGTGGACGAGTACAGCGGGTGGTGCCAGTACGCGAGGGTGCATTGATTCGGATGCGCGGCGAGGTCGTTGGCGAGCCAGGTGTCCTGCGCCGAGCCGACCGAGCGCGAGACGTTGCTGTTGAGCGAGATGATGTGCCACGCGCCGAGGTTGAAGCTGTAGTAGCCGACCCCGGCGGGCCCGGCCGCGGCGCCGAAGTACGCGTAGTACGGAGTCGCCCCGGACGTGTTGTACTCGTGATTTCCCGGCGTCGGCTTGGTGCGGTACTTGTGGCGGCCCCAGGTCGGGTTGTAGCAGTTGGCGAACTCGGACGTGGTGCCGTTGTCGTAGGCGTCGTCGCCGATATTGTAGACGGTCGCTGGATCCGGAATGGCGTCGAGCAACTTGGCGGTGGCTTCGTCGCCGGTATTACTGCAGCTCGAAATGTCGCCGGCCCCGACGAAGATCTGTGGCGGGTTGGCGGTGACCAATCCGGTGGGCGTGGTAAACAGCGCCCGCACGGATGGATTCAGCGGAGTATCGGTGTCGGTGCAGGCAACGAAGCCGAGGGCCAGCGTCAAGACTACCGTCTGGCACAGAAAGCGGCCGAGTACCGGGCGCATGAAGCAAATTCTCCTGGGGGTCACGCTGCGTAACCGCAACATTCGGGCCATTTTGGGGCTCGGGCCGTGGACCTCAAAGTGCGACTCATCGGCAGGAGAATCGTGGCGCCCAGGCCACACATCCCGGGGCAGGTGTGCGGCAGCGCACAGCCGAATCCGCGTCGTGGACAAACACTTCCTCTCTCTCACGCGCCGCCGCCCCCCTTAGATTCTCAGCGCCTTGCCTGTGGTGCGAGGGAGTGGATTGGGCCTGGTGGCCTGACTGGTCTTCAAAACCAGCTGGGGTCCGCAAGGGCTTCGGTAGGTTCGATTCCTACACGCTCCCGCCAGCCGTCGTTTTCGAGGTTTGACGCCGGGCGTCGTTTACCCATAATTGGTCACCTCGACATGCCCGAACGCCTCTACGCCAGGCTCCGCGAGAACATCAACGTCCGGCTGCGCCGGGGAGCGTGGTACAAGGTCGTCCGTGTCGAGGGCTTGAAGGCGCTGCTCGAAGTAAACGGCCGCAAGGTCGTCGTGGCCGCGGCGTTGCTCGAGATCGTGAAGCGGCCGCCGCCACGCTGGACGGTCGTGACGCAGCGGCCCGAAGACGCCCGCAAGGCGCCGCGTCACCTCACCGAGCGCTACGGCGTCTGTCCCAGCTGCGGCGAGCGGGCCCCGCTCCCCAGTCGTCTGCGTCGCCTGCGCTGTGCCTACTGCAAGTTCGAGTTCGAGGTCGCCTGGGACGAAGCCTATCTGCCCTGACGGAGGAGTATGCCGCATGCCTCGCCGCAGTACGCCCGCCTGTGCGAGAACGTCAACCTCCATATCCGCCGCGGTGCCTGGTACCGCGTCCTGAAAGTCGAAGACCTGCACGCCACCCTCGAAGTGAACAAGAAGCCGGTGGCGGTAGCGACGGCCCTGCTCGAATTCGTGAAACGCCCGCCGGCCAAGTGGACGGTGGTGCAGCAACGCGCCAGCTGGATCGCCCAACCACCCCAGGGCTTCACCGCCGAGTACGCGGTCTGTCCGAGCTGCACCGAGCGTGCGCCGCTCGCGGCCGGGACGAAGCGCATGGCGTGCCCGTCCTGCAAGTGGGAGTACGACGTCGCCTGGGACGAGCACTACCTGCGCTGATCGAGCGGTGCTTCACGCCACCGTCATTCTCAACCCGGCCGCCGGGCGCGGCGCCGCGTGGCGCGCCCGGGAAGCGCTGGCGCGGGCGTTCCGCCGCGCCGGGTGGTCGGTGGACATCATCCCGACCGAACGCCCGGGTCACGGCACCGAGCTGGCCGCAGCCGCCGCACGGAGCGGCGCCGAACGCGTCATCGCGGTGGGTGGAGACGGCGCCGTCCACGAAGTCACCAACGGCCTTCTCGCGGCGGGCGCGAGCGCGGCGTTCGGGGTCGTGCCGATCGGAACCGGCAACGATTTCGCCAAGCTCACCGGCGTGTATCGCCACAGCGTCGAGCGGGCAGTGGCGCGCCTCGTGACCGCCACCACGCAGCGCTTCGACGCCGGCAAGGTGCTGGGCGAGTTCTTCGTGAACACGCTCGGGTTCGGCTTCGGACCGGCCGTGGTGCAGACCCGCAACGCGATGCCGGGACTCAAGGGGTTCCTCTCCTACCTGGTGCCGGTGCTGCGGACGTTCGCGGCGTTCCGGCCGCCGCTGCTCGAGGTGCAGACCGACGGTCACGCGGAGCGCGGGAACATGATGATGGTCGAGGTGTGCAACGGGACGACCGCCGGCGGCAGCTATCGCTTCGCGCCCGGCGCCGATCCGACCGACGGGATCCTCGAGGTCTGTGTCATTCGCAAGATCGGGCTGCTGCGCTTTCTCGCGGCGATCCCGCGGGTGATGCGGGGGACGCATCAAGGGATTCCGGAAGTGACCCTGGTGCGCACGCGCTCGCTCGTGATCCGGTCCCCCGAGCAGCCGCTGGTGTTGCATCTTGATGGGGAGCTGCGCACGCCGGAGGTGCGCGAGTGTACGGTTACCCTGGAGCCGGGATGTCTGAACGTGCTGGTGGCGCGATGAGGCGGCGGACGATGCGCAAGGTTGGCTACGCGCTTCTGGCCGTCGTCGGTACTGCGACCGCCCGATCGCCCGACCGCCTCTCCGCCCAGACACCTCAAGACACACAGCCGCGCGCACCGGCGCCCACCGACACGGCGCATCTCGTCGGCCCCGTGGGCGCACTGTGGCGCTCGTTGCTCGTGCCGGGGTGGGGACAGGCCGTCACCGGGCGCCACGTCACCGGCGCGTTGTTCGGGATCTGGGAAGGCACCACGATGTACATGACGTTGAAGGCGCAGCAGGAGGCGAACTACTTCAAGGAGTCGAACTCCCCCAACCTCCACGCCAAACGCCAGGAGGTGCAGGACTGGCTCGTCTTGTGGGGGTTCAACCACCTGTTCGCGGGCGCCGAGGCGTTCGTCGCGGCGCATCTCAGAGACTTCCCCAAGGACCTCAAGGTTCAGGCGGTGCCGGGAGGCGTCGGCGTGAGCATTCCCCTGCCGCGTCCGTGAGCACCGCTCCGCTCGGCGTCTTCGACTCCGGCATCGGCGGGCTCACCGTCGCCCACGCGATTTTTCAGCGGCTCCCGGGTGAGTCGGTCGTCTATTTCGGCGACACGGCGCGCGTTCCCTACGGCCCGAAATCCCCCGAGACAGTGCGGCGCTACAGCGGTGAGATCCTGCAGTACCTGCTGCAGCGCGGCGTGAAAATGGTCGTCGTCGCTTGCAACACCAGCACCGCCCACGCCCTCGACGATCTGCGTCGGCGCTCGCCCGTGCCCGTGATCGGGGTGATCGAGCCGGGCGCCACGGCCGCCGTGGCGGCGACCAAGACCGGGCGTATCGGCGTGATCGGAACGGCTGGGACGATCGCGAGCGGAGCCTACGAACGCGCGATCAAAGCGCGGCGCCCCGACGCGGCCGTGATCTCGCAAGCGTGTCCTCTCTTCGTGCCGCTCATCGAGGAAGGCTGGTTCGACCATCCGGCAACCGAGCTGATCGCGCGCGAGTACCTGGAGCCGCTGCTCGCCTCCCAGGTCGACGTACTCGTCCTCGGGTGCACGCATTATCCGCTGCTGAAGCCGCTCCTGGGCCGGGTGTTGGGAACGGAGGTGCGTCTCATCGACAGCGCCGAGGAGACGGCGGCCGCGGTGGCGCGCGAGCTGGCGGCGGGCGGCCTCGCGGCCGACCCATCCGTGCGTGCAACCCACGAGTTCGTCGTGTCGGACGACGAGCCGCATTTTCGCGCGATCAGTGAACGGTTTCTGGGAGAGCGGTTGCAGCAGGTGAGTGTCGTTCCGACGGGCTAGGCTTGAATGCAGAATGGAGAATGAAGAATTCTGCATTCAACATTCTGCATTCTACGTTGCGAACGTCTTCAGCTCCACCGTGTCTGCCGTCACCACTGCATAGCGTCCGCCATCCAGAAACGCCCCCGGATTGACATACGCGCGCCCGCCGTCGACGTGCTCGAGGCGGGCCCGGTGCGTGTGCGCCATCACGACGAGCGACAGGTCGGTCCGCCGCGTGAGCAGGGCCTGCGCGTACGCCGCCTGCGCCGCCGCGGCCCGGTCGAGCACCGCCTTGTCCTTCGTATTGTCGGCCAGCGTTCCCGACAACCGGTCGGCGATCCAGAAGCCAATCGCGGGGTGCAGCATGCGAAACAGCGCAACGGTCAGCGGCTGGCGCAGCAGCCAGTGCAGCAGCGCTCCGCTCCAGTGCTGCTCGGTGAGGCCGTCGCCGTGCACCACCAGCGCGCGCCGCCCTGCCAGGACCAGCTCGGCGGCCCCGGAGTGATAACCGATCCCCATGTCGCGCCGCAGGAAGTCGCCGCCCCAGCGGTCATGGTTGCCGCCCAGGAACGTGACGGGAATGCCGCGTTGCACGAGGCCGGCGAGCTTCATGACCGTGGGGATGTGGCGGCGCGGGACGACCGTGCCGTACTCGAACCAGAAGTCGAACAGATCGCCGTTCACGACCAGCTCATCGCCCGGCTGCGGCACGGCGTCCAGGAAGGCATGGAACGCCCGGGCGACCGATTCGGGGACCTGCCCGAGGTGGGCATCGGCCACGATGAGGCAGCGGGCGGGAGGGGGTGGCACGGCCCCCAAGCTATGAAGCGCCTTTGACTTTTGCCATCGTCACGCGCATTCTCCCGACAGCATGACGGTCACACGCGACGATCCACGACTGCGCTCCCCCCGTCAGCGCGCGCTGGCACCCCGGGGCGCACCGGAGGGCAGCGCTACGCGCCCGCCTGCGGCGGAAGAGCGCAATCCGGGTATCCCGCTCGATCTCGATCTCATCCGCTCGATCCGGATCAACCGCAGCGCGGTGGAGCGGCGCGCCGCGACGTTGCCGAAGCGCCGCACGGTAAAGAAGGAATGGCAGGCGGCCTGGCTGCTCCGCGCCGTCACCTGTATCGACCTCACCACGCTGCAGGGCGACGACACGCCGGGCAACGTGCTGCGGCTCTGCGCCAAGGCGCGCGATCCGATCCGCCGCGATCTCATCGCCGCCCTGGGTGTCGAATCGCTCGGGATCAACGTCGGCGCGGTGTGCGTCTATCACGCGCTCGTCTCGACGGCCGTGCGGGCGCTCGAGGGCAGCGGCATCCCGGTGGCCGCGGTGTCGACGGGATTCCCGGCCGGGCTCAATCCGTTTCCACAGCGCCTCGCCGAGGTGCGCGCATCGGTCGAAGCCGGAGCCGACGAGATCGACGTCGTGATCACGCGCGCGCACGTGCTCACCGGGGACTGGCCGCGGCTCTACGAGGAAATCGTGGCGTTCCGCGAGGCGTGCGGACCGGCACACATGAAAGTGATCCTCGCCACTGGTGAGCTCGCGACGCTCACCAACGTCGCGCGTGCCAGCCTGGCGGCCATGATGGCCGGTGCCGACTTCATCAAGACGTCGACGGGGAAGGAGCCGGTGAACGCGACGCTGCCGGTGGGCCTCGTGATGACGCGCATGATCCGAGAGTACGCCGACCGCACCGGCCACCCCGTGGGCTTCAAGCCGGCCGGCGGGATCCGCAGCGCCAAGGGAGCACTCGACTGGCTCATCCTGATGAAGGAAGAGCTCGGGGTCCCCTGGCTGCACGCCGATCGCTTCCGCCTCGGCGCATCGGCGCTGCTCACCGATATCGAGCGCCAGCTCGAGTATTTCGTCACCGGCCGCTATAGCGCCGCCCGCCGCCATCCGATGGTCTGACATGGCCACGACGGTCGCGAGCATCTTCGAGACGATGGAATGGGGGCCGGCGCCGGAAGCGAGTGGTCCCGCGCTGGACTGGATCCGGGCCCAAACCGGAAACACCGGCACGTTCGGCTTGTTCATCGGCGGCCGCTGGGTCGCGCCGGCAGCAGGCGAGACGTTCGAGACGATCAATCCGGCGACACGCGCTGTGCTGGCGCGCGTCGCGCAGGCGGGTGCTGCGGACGTCGCCGCCGCCGTGCGTGCCGCGCGCGACGCGCTACCGGCGTGGGCGGGTCTCCCGG
>DASTHG010000114.1:0-7524 GCA_035718325.1 Gemmatimonadales bacterium
TTTGCCTGACGTGCTGATCATCGTGGGTTCCGAAAGCGACAAGCCCCGCATCGAGCCCGCCTTCGACATCCTCACCAAGGCCGGCGTGAGCTACGAATTCCACGCCTCCTCGGCGCATCGCGCGCCCGACAAGACGGCGGAGCTCGTGAAGGGCGCCAAGGCCCGCGGCTGCCGGGTCGTGATTGCGGGCGCCGGGCTCTCGGCGGCGCTCCCGGGATTCGCGTCGTCGATGACGGATCTTCCCGTGATCGGCGTCCCGTTCGCCGTCGGCCCCTTGAATGGGCTCGACGCGCTGCTCGCCACGGTGCAGGTGCCCCCCGGGGTGCCGGTCGCGACCGTGGGCATCGACAACGCCAAGAACGCCGCGCACCTGGCCCTGCGCATCCTCCAGAAATAATGCCCACACGCATCGGTATCGGATACGACTCGCATCGCTTCGCCGACGGGCGTCCGCTCGTACTCGGCGGCGTGGAGATCCCCTACGACAAGGGCCTCGACGGCTGGTCCGACGCGGACGCCGTGGCGCATGCCTTGACCGACGCGATCCTCGGCGCGGCGTCGTTGGGCGACATCGGGCAGATGTTTCCTCCCGACAACCCCAAGTGGAAGGATGCGAAATCGCTCGACCTGCTGCGCAAGGCGACGCTCAAGGCCGCCGAGCTGGGGTACAGCGTCGTGAGCGCCGACATCACCATCATCGCCCAGGAGCCGAAGCTGTCCGGCTACACCGACGAGATGCGCGAGAAGCTCGCCGAAGCGGCCGTGACCGGGTTCTCGAACATGTCGGTGAAGGCGAAGACGAACGAAGGCATGGGCTTCATCGGCCGCGGCGAGGGGATCGCCGTGATCGCCGTCTGCCTGCTCGAGGAGGGCCGTACCTGAGCGGCTGGCTTCAGTCGCTCGCCGCTCTCCCGGCCGTTCCGCTGTACTGCTCGATCGGTCTTCTCGCCGCCGTCGAAAACATCTTTCCCCCCGTCCCCGCCGACACCGTGGTCGCGCTGGGCGCCTTTCTCGCCAGCCACGGCATCCTGGATCCCTGGACCGTGTTCGCCGTCACCTGGGTGGGCAACGTGGGGAGCGCCGCGTGCGTCTATGCCATCGGCCGGCGCTATGGCCGGGCGTTTTTCAACGGGCCGATCGGCCGCCGGCTGATCTCGGCAGCGACGCTGGAGCACATCGCGGTGGCGTACGCGCGGCACGGGAGCTACGGGATCTTTCTCTCGCGGCTGCTCCCCGTATGGCGCGGCGTCGTCCCGCCGTTCGCCGGCGTCGCCCGCGTTCCCGCCTGGCGCGCGCTCGTCCCCATCGCGCTGGCGTCGGCGCTGTGGTACGGTGGCATCGTCTTTCTCGTGGTGCAACTGGCACCGACGCTCGATCAGGCCATCGCGGCGCTGGGACGGGTGAACCGGATCCTTGGGCTGGCGGCGGTGGTACTCGTGGGCGCGGTGCTGCTCGTGATCGTGTGGGCGAGACGGAAGCGCCGGCTCAGTCCATGAAGCGCTTCAACCTGGAGCAATTCCGCGACTACCTGGCGCTCGAAGCGGGGCACAGCAAGCATACCGTCGAGAGCTATCTGCGCGACGTGCAGCGCTTCGCCACCCATGCTACCGAACACGGCAGCAAGACCCCGGACGACGTGACACCGGCGGCGCTGCGCGAGTTCGTCTACGCCTTGAAGGACGCCGGCCTGGCACCGTCCTCGATCCACCGCCAGATCTCCGCGCTGCGCACCTATTACCGGTTCCTCGTGGGGGAGGGGCACGCCAGGACCAACCCCACCGAACGGCTCGAGTCGCCGAAGCGGTGGCGCTCGCTGCCCACGGTGCTCACCGTCCCCGAGATCGACCGCCTCCTCGCCGCGCCCAACCCCGACGAAGCGCTCGGCAGCCGCGACCGGGCGCTGCTCGAGCTGGGCTACGCGACCGGCGGCCGGGTGTCGGAGCTCGTAGGCTTGAAGCCCTCCGATTTGTTCTTCGAAGAGGGCATCGCGCGCCTCTTCGGCAAGGGCTCGAAGCAACGGCTCGTCCCCGTGGGTCGCCGCGCCCTCGGCGCCGTGGCGCTATACGCGCGCTCGGTGAGACCGACACTCGACAAGGGCAGGAGCAAAGGCGTGCTGTTTCTCAACGCTCGTGGTGGGCCGCTCACGCGGGTCGGCGCTTGGGGCATCATCAAGAACGCCGCGCGGCGCGCCGGGCTTACGAAACGCGTTACCCCGCACACGCTGCGGCACACGTTCGCGACGCATCTGCTCGAGGGGGGCGCCGATCTGCGCGCGGTGCAGGAGATGCTGGGGCATGCCGATCTGGTGACCACGCAGCTCTATACCCACGTGGACCGGGACTACTTGAGGTCGGTGCATCGCAAGTTTCATCCGAGAGCTTGAAAGGCGCTGTTGGCTACTGGCTGTTGGCTATTGGCTATTGGCTATCCGCTATCGGCTATCGGCAAGTCCAACGTGATTCAGCTAGCCCCGGGCGCGAGCCCGGGGTTCAACGTGGAGGACTCTCAGGTCCGGAGTTCTAGCTAACCCCGGGCGCAAGCCCGGGGTTACCCGCGGTAGGAGTCCTAGGTGGGGTCGACCCTGCGAACCGCCGCCGTTCGGCGTGGTGTGACACCAGATCCGCTACGGTCTTCACTGCGACGAGCAGCACGAGGCCGTAGAGCGGCGTGTGGCCGCGTGAGAGCGCGAGGGCGGTGAAGAAGACGACGAGGTGCAGCACCAGGACGCGCGCGTAGGGCTGGCGCACCAGGTCCCAGAGCGGGACGTTCTTGTATTCCCCGCCCAGCAGGAAATTCCAGACGAACGTCACACCGTGCGAGATCACGACCGAGAGCAGCGCGAACCAGATCCCCGTCTCGCGAATCGCCTGGAGCACGAGGGGGGCGGTCGGCGGAATGTGGCTGCGGTAATACGGTCCTCCGAACAGGATGAAGACGAACACGCCGTGGATGAACGTGAAGACGCCGAAGTGGACGACGAAGATCGGGATCACGATCAGCTTGCCGAACCAGCGCCAGGTGGAGGAGGGGTCGGCCACAACGAGCCGCGCCACGTTGTAGCCACCGACGACCACGTTCTCGAGCCAGTAGATCAGGACGAGCGGGAAGATCTGCCAATGCAGGAACAGCACCCCGTAGAGCGGGACCGCGTTCGACGCCAGCAGGAAGAGGGTGGAGAGCGCCGCCATGGCGGGATTGTAGCGCGCTCGACGCCGCCCCGCTTGACCGTAGCTTGACCGGAGCAGCGAAGGTTAGCCGCACGACAAGGAGGATGGGATGAAACGGATCGCGGTCCTGTCGCTCGCGCTGGCCCTGGGGTGCATTCACCGTGTCGAGCGGCGCATCGTGCCGGCCGACCAGGCGGCCACGCTCGACGGCAAGTCGGCCTACCTCAAGGCCCACCTCAAGAACGGCTCCGTCTACCTGCTCACCGGATGGCATGCCGACTCCGGTGGACGGGTGATCAGGGGCACCGGGCAGCTGCTCGACGCGAATCGCACCGTCCTCTCGAGCGGCGACTTTCGCTTTCCATCCGATTCGGTCGCGCTATTCGAGACCAACGTGATCAAACAGTCGAGCGCCACGTCGGCGCTGACGATCATGGCGGGCGTGACCGCGGTGGTCGCCGGGATCTGTGCCGCCAATCCCAAGACCTGTTTCGGCTCCTGCCCAACCTTTTACGCTCCCGATTCCGCCGGGCGCTCCGTATTGCAGGCCGAGGGCTTCTCGGCGAGTATCGCGCCGGCGCTCGAGGCGACGGATGTCGACATGCTGTACGCGAGCCGACCGGCGCAGCGCGACTTCACGATCCACGTCACCAACGAGGCGCTCGAGACGCACGTCATCCGGCGGGCGAATCTCCTGGCGCTCGAGCGTCCTTCCGGCGGGCGTGTGTTTGCGACGCCGGACGGCGCGTACTTCCAGGCGACACATCTCACGGCACCCTCTTCCTGCTCTGCGTCTGAAGGCGACTGCCTAGCGGCCCTGGCGCAGTTCGATGGAGTGCAACGCTCGAGTCGCACCGATTCGGTCGATCTGGGGACGCGCGAAGCGATCGATCTGGTGTTCGACTCGGTGCCGCAGGGCCGGCTCGGGCTCGTCGTTGCGTCGCGCCAGACGCTGCTCACGACCTATCTCCTCTACCAGGCGTTGGCATATCTGGGAAACGACGCCGGGACGTTTCTCGCGTCGCTCGAGTCCGGTGGTCCCGAGCTGCGGCGGCGGGTGCACGGCATCACCGACCTGCTTGGCAAGATCGAGGTGATGGTCCCGGATGCGCATGGCGACTGGGTGCCGGTCGGGGCAACGGGGGAGACGGGGCCCATCGCAGTCGACACGAAAGTCGTACCGTTGCCGAGCGCTCCTGTGCCGGGGCCGCGGCGGATTCGGTTGCGGCTGACGCGGGGGTTATGGCGCATCGACTATGTCGCGCTCGCTGCTCTTGGGGACTCGGTGCTACCGCTGCGCATCGTGCCAACTGTCGTGAGGCATGACGGGGTGATCGATTCCGATGCGACGAGAGCCCTCACCGACTCCACCGGCCAACGGCCACTGACCACTTTTCCTGGTGACGCCTACGACATTGTCTATCGTCTCCCGCCTTCGCCCGCCCGTTACGAGCTTTTTCTCGAGTCGCGTGGCTATTACCTCGAGTGGTTGCGGCGGGAGTGGCTGCCGGAGGCCGATCCGGTCAAGGCAGCGCGTATGGCGTTCGATCCTGCGGGGATGTTGCGGGAGCTGGCGCCGCAGTTCAAGGCCGTGGAGCCGAATCTCGAGCACCTGTTCTGGAGCAGCCGCTATGTCCATCACTAGAAGGGTGTGGTTCGCGCCGCTGCTCTGCGCGGTGGCGTGTGCCGGTAACCCGGCGCCGGACGGGTTCCTCCCGTCGCCCGCGGATGCTACGCACGACGTGTATGGGGGGTGGATCGAGGTCACGGTGGCGGCGGGCCGGCAGGACAGCACCATCGCGGGCGAGTTGATCGCGGCGCGGGCCGACACGGTTTGGGTCCTGCCCGACAGCGGCCGCATCGCGGCGGTGTCCACGAGCACTGTGAAGCAGGCGCGCGTGGCCCGTTATCGCTCCGAAGCCGGGGCGATCGCGGGGTTTACCGCGCTCGGGGTGGTGTCCACGATATCGAACGGCTTTCTGCTCGGCATCACGGCGCCGTTGTGGATCATCACGGGGATCGTGGCGTCGTCCAACGAGTCGCGGGCGCCGCTGCGCGGCGTGCCGCCGCTCCCGTGGGCGGAGCTGGCGGCGTATGCGCGATTCCCGCAGGGCCTACCGCCGGGGATCGATTTGGCCGAGATTCGGCCCAAGCCGGGTGCCAGAAAGGCCCCGTCCTCGAACCCCTGACCTGGAGTGGTTATGACGCCCGAGTATCTGGCGCGCGTGATGGTGCGGGATGTCAACGCGGTGCGGCGCGAGCTCGAGGCGTATCCCGACGAGAAGTCGGTGTGGGCGTTGCCGCCCGGGGTCGCCAACTCGGGCGGCACGCTGGCGCTGCACATTGCCGGGAACCTGCAGCACTTCTTCGGTGCCGTGCTGGGCGGAGCCGGCTACAAGCGTGACCGCGCCGCCGAGTTCGCCAAGCGCGACGTCCCCCGTTCGGCCCTGAACGACGAGCTGGAGGCTGCGATCGTGAGCATCGGCCTGGGCATGAGCCAGGTGAGTGAGGCGCGGCTCGCCGAGGAGTTCCCGGAGGCGATTGCGGGGCATCGCATCGTGACGGGGGAGTGGCTGATCCATCTCGTGGCGCACCTGGGATATCACCTGGGCCAGATCGATTATCATCGGCGGCTCGTCACCAAGAGCGGCGCGACCATCGGTGCCATGGCGGTGCCGGAGCTCGGGACGGCGCGCAAGGTCGCCTGAGCCGAGCGCCCTGCCGCACTGTCTTGTACAGGGGTGGCGTAGGTTCGGTACCGGCCATTCGAGAGGTTCTCCTTAGCATAGCTGGGTGAAACTCCTCGCCCAGGTACGGACGGCGATCCGGCTGCGCCACTACAGCCGCAGGACCGAGAAGCAGTATCTGTGGTGGATTCGCCGCTTCATCGAGTTTCATCAGCGCCGTCACCCCGCCGAGCTGGGCCAGGCCGAGGTAGCGGCCTTTCTCGCGCACCTGGCGGTCGAGCGGCGGGTCAGCGGGGCGACACAGAATCAGGCCTTGTCCGCCTTGCTCTTTCTCTATGGCGAGGTGCTGCACCAGCGTGTCGCCTGGATGGCGGACCTGGTGCGCGCGAAGGCCCCGCGGCGATTGCCAGCGGTACTCACGCCGGACGAAGCGCGCGCGATCCTCGGCCGGCTGACCGGTACAGCCTCGCTCGTGTGTCGGCTGCTGTATGGATCGGGCTTGCGCCTCATGGAGGCCTTACAGCTGCGGGTCCAGCATCTCGAATTCGCCCGCCGAGAAATCCGCGTCCGTGGTGGCAAGGGGGACCGGGATCGCGTCACCATGCTCCCGGTTGTGTTGCAGGCGCCGTTGCGGGAGCATCTCGACAAAGTGCGTGCGTTGCACCGGCAGGATCTTGCAGCCGGCGCGGGGTGGGTGGAGCTGCCGGCCGCACTGGACCGAAAGTATCCCAACGCGGGCCGAGAATGGGCGTGGCAGTGGGTCTTTCCGGGCAAGGGGATCGTGACCGATTCCGGCACCGGCGAGCGGCGGCGCCACCATCTGCATCAGACCACGATCCAACGAGCATTTCGCGAGGCGGCCCGATCGAGCGGCGTTCCCAAGGCGGCCCATTGCCACACGCTGCGGCACTCGTTCGCCACCGAGCTGCTGCGTTCCAACTACGATATCCGGACCGTCCAAGAACTCCTGGGCCACAAGGACATCCGGGTCACGATGACCTATCTACACGTGCTCAATCGAGGAGGCTTGGGGGTCCGGAGCCCCATGGATACCCTGTGATTTGTGGGCATCTTATACGCAGCAGGATCCTGCTGTTTTGCTACAGGATCGGCCCCACCGCGACAAGCTGAAAGACCTGGTCTTGGTTGAGATTGGCGATTCGATGTAATGTTGGTTGGGAGCGTGATAGGCAGATGAGGATGGAAATGAAAAGTCAGCCTAATTTTAGTTAGCCAGCGCGCTCGCCCCACCAGCATTCGATCGTTCAATTCATTGGGGTGTGTGTTTGACTCCCATCCTGCCGCGGGCCCTCCGGTCCAGATACGCCCGTTGCACCCCGCCTCACCCCACGGCCACGCTACCAGCCACCGCGCCGCGCACTACTTTCATCCCATGGGGTCCCGACGGCGGGCTTTCCAGGCCACAGGCCAGCACCAGTTCCCAGCCGCGCGCGGCGCGCTCGAGCTACCGGGGAAAAGCGCGCTGTCTAACAAGCGCATGAAGTTGTCGTGGCGCGGCGGCCGCTTGAAGGGGAACTGGTTTGTCTTGATGGCGGCCGCCGCACCACGCAACTTATGCGCGATCCGTTAGCCAGCGCGCTCGCCCCACCAGCATTCGATCGTTCAATTCATTGGGGTGTGTGTTTGACTCCCACCCTGCCGCGGGCCCT
>DASTHG010000115.1:0-6347 GCA_035718325.1 Gemmatimonadales bacterium
AGAGTGATATGCGTGGGGTGCGACGCGTCGTGCACCAGCGTCTGATGCGCCACCACGAACGTCGTGTCCCGCTCGTTGTTGCCGCCGGTGTTCAAGTTGCGGTCGTACTTGGGAAAGAGCGCCGACGCGATGCTCACGCGCAGTCGGTGGCCAGCTGGAAAGACCATCGATGTAAACCACAGGTCGATGTCGTACCGTTCCACCTGTCCCCGCACGAGCGGTACCTCGCGGTCCATTCCCTTCCGGAAGCGCGCCCGCACCAAACCGTCCTGCACCCGCTCGGCGTGGCCGTCGGGCCACACGTCGAGCAACATGACGGTCCAGTCGGTGTCGATCCGGTCGCTCGCCGCCCAGAGCTCGGCCGTCATCTCGCCCGTGACTTCGAGCGGCCGGGTGAGCGGCCGTGAGGTGAACACCAGCGCGTCCCGCCGCGTGGCGTTGAGCTCGGTGTAGTCCTCGTTGAGCGATTCCTCGAGCTCGCGCGAGTCGATGAGGTACGGCGTCGGATCGGCCGGATCGTAGGTGAACGTGTCGGCCGGAGCGCCGGCGCCGGGCGGCACGCTGTCGAGTACGCCGTCTCCGCCGCTCGTCTGCGCGTGCCCGCCGGAAGAGATGTAGAAGTTCGTCAGACGCTGCCGCGCGAGCGGCCACTCGTTTTCCCGCCGCCAGACATTGTCGCCCATGACGAAATCGTCGACATGGGGCAGCGTGTCTACGCCGTTGTTCAAGCCCCGCAGGTAGTGGTCGAACCAACGGATCTGCAGATCGCGGTACGCGTAGCGTGCGTGCGGCCCGAAGTCGCCCGCGACGTAGTCCACCCCCTTGTGCGCGCCGGGGTTCATCACGATGTGCCAGTTGGGGTGATGCGGCTGCCGCAGCAGGAAGTCGGTGTAGTAAGTCGGCCCACGCGAATCGTCATGCCAACCGGCCATCGACAACACCGGTGCCCGCACCTTGTCGATATAGGTGGTGGCCGCGTGCTGGCGCCAATACGCATCGAGCGTCGGGTGTGCCACCCAGCGGTCCCACAGTGGCACGTCGCCGCAGCCGAGGCGCTGCGGCAGGGTAGACAGCGGCAGGTGCCGGATCGCCTCGCCGATGTCGAGCTCGGCGGTGTTCGGGTTCATCGTGCGATCGCGCATCAGGCACGCCCAGTCGACGTTGATCGGTCCGAACGCCATCGCGGCGTAGGGGACGACGACCCACGGGTCGGGCGTGGCTGCGGTGGGCGAGATCGCCGCGAGGTGCGGCGGATTGCTGACGGCGGCGTACCATACCAACCGGCCTTCGTCTGAATGGCCGATCATGCCGACTTTGCCATTGGCGCCGGGGAGCTTGGCTGCCCATTCGACCGCGTCGTAGCCGTCCTGGATGTCGGTCGTGTAGTCGCCGAAGTCCGCCACATCGCCGCTTGACTGATCGCGGCCGCGCACGTGCTGCGCCACGAAGATGTAGCCGCGCGCCGCCCACCACTGACCTGCCGCATGCAGCACACGTCGGTAGGGCGTGCGCTGCAGCACGACGCCGAACGGCCCGCTTCCCACTGGTCGCGCGATGTAGGTGGCGAGGCGCGCGCCGTCGCGCGTCGGCATGAATACCAGCGTGTCTTCGGTGACCGCATACTGGGAGTCGGAGGCCGGCATCGTCCACACCTGATAGTTCTGCTCGACCACGCCCGGCGTCGCCCGGCGCACGAGGCGAAAACGGCGATCGAGCGGCTTGTCGCCGTTGAACTGCAGCCCCGCCAGGGTATCGCCGTGCCAGGCGGCCTTCATCCTTACCTGGGCATCCTGTGTCAGGAGCACGGAGTCGCCGCTCGTCGTAACCTGCGTGACGGTGAGCATCGGCTCGCCGGTGCGGCGGCGCAGGAAGCCCGTGAACCCCGAGTCGGCGCCCGCGAAGTGCGCGAACCCCATGCGGCGCCAGCCCTCGAAACCGAACTTGGGCTGCGCGCTCAAGGCGATGTAGACGTCCCAGTCGCCGGCCAGTGTGGGCGAAGCCTTTGGCGCCAACGCCAAGAGCGGCACCAGAATGAGCCAACGCATCATGTCACACCTCCGCCACCGATTGGGATCGCCGGCGCGCGGCAACGAGGATGCCGACGCCCACCAGGTTCATTACGACGATGACGCCCGAGATCTTGAGCGCGAAGACCGCCACGCTCGCCACCCGCACGATCGGGAACACCGACAGCACGACGTAGAGCAGCGTCATCAGCCACCCCGACCAGGCCGCCACCTTGAGCCAGGACGAAGGCCGAGGTGACACGCCGCGCAGCCCGAACAGCGGGATCGCGAACATCACCACGTAGGTCAACGCGTAGAATATGCCCCCTGCGTTGAACAGCAATTGGAAAGCCTCGGCCCGGCCGACGCCGATCAGACTCAGCAACGAAATACCGAACGCGCTCGCCGCCACCAGCGCGATCGAGTTTACCGGCGTACGGTAGCGCGGGTGGAGCCGGCTGAACGCCGCCGGCAGCATGCGGTCCCAGCCGGCCACCATGGGCAGGCGCGTCACGGCGGTGAAGCTGACGCTGACTTGGGCGATACGCATCGCCAGCGTCATCAGGATCGCGATCGTGACGAGCGGGCCCACGATGCCGAACGGTCCGAATCCAACCCGGAGCACCTGCGGCATCGGGCCGATGAGGTCGATCTGGTCGGGCGGGATGTAGGCGACCACCGTCGCTGTGCCCATGATGAACATGACGGCGATGATCGGCGCAGCAATCAGCACCGAGCGCCGCACCGCACTCGCGGGGGCATGCGTCTCTCCCGCCAGGATCGCGACGTACTCGAAGCCGCCCAGCGCCCCGAACCCGATCTTGCCGAGAATGTTGAGGTTGTAGAGCGAGACCGCGGGCAGCGCCGTGCGGAAGGGATGGAACGCCTGCAAGTGGCCGGTGGCCAGGCCGATGAACGGCAGGATCATCAAGAGGGCGAAGATGATCAGCATGAACACGCCGCCCGTGTTGTGCACCCACTTGCCCACCGACAGGCCGATCGTCGCCGCCACGGCCATGAGCCCCAGCACTACGCCCGAGCAGAGTGCAACGAACCAGGTGCTCGACGTCATCCAGGCGGCGCCCGGCCCCAAGGCGTAGGACAGGTACGTCGCGCATTGCAGGCCGATCTCCGACGTGTAGACGATCACGTACAGCCAGAGGTTCCACGCCAGAAGAAAACCGACGGTCGGGCTGAAGCCCAGCTTCGCCCACTGGTACAGCCCGCCCTCGAGCGGCATCAGCTGATTGAGGTAGATCACCACCGCGGTCATCGGCAGGTAGAACAGCACGATCGCGAGCAGCCACATGACGACGTGCGAAGGTCCCAACGTACCGGCCACGCCGATCCAGGTGAGGCCGATGATGAACAGGATCTGCGTGAGGGCGAGATCGCGGACGCGGAGCACTTTCTTGAGCGCCGCGCTGTGCGCTTCGACCTTGGCTTCTTCCTGTTGCAACGTCATCGCCCGAGCCGCTCCCAGAGCCTTGCCCACGCGGCCAGTCCCTCGTGCAGGCGCTTGACGCGAAAGAATTCGTTCGGCGCGTGGAAGTCCTCGTCGCCCGTCGAGAACGAGAAGTACACGGTGTCGAGCCCCATGAGACGGTGGAAGATTTCCGCCACGGGGACCGTGCCGCCCATGCGAACGAAAAGCGGCCGCACGCCGTACACCTCGGTCAGAGCTTCGGCTGCGGCCAGGAGGACGGGATGGTCCCGCGTGATGCGGGCCGGCCGTGCGCGATGATCGCCGGCGTGGATCGTCAACGTGGTGCCCGGGGGCACGCGGCGTTCCAGGTGCCGTGCCACGAGCGTCTCGATTTCTTCCGGATCCTGATCCGGCACGAGGCGGCACGTGATCTTGGCGTGCGCCTCGCTCGGCACCACGGTCTTCGAGCCCGGTCCCTGGTAGCCGCCCCACAGGCCGTTGACCTCGAGCGTGGGCCGCGTCCACTGGCGCTCGAGCGTCGTATAACCGGGCTCGCCCACGGCTGCGGTGGCGCCCACCTGCGCCAGGTACGCCGCTTCGTCAAAGGGCAGCGCGGCGATCTCGGCGCGCTCCGCGGGCTCGAGCTCCTTGACCCGGTCGTAGAAGCCCGCTACGCCGACGCGTCCGTCTTCGTCGTGGAGCGAGGCCAATAGCTGTGCCAGCGCGTGCAAGGGATTGGCGACACTGCCGCCGTGCCGCCCGGAATGCAGGTCCTTGCCCGGCCCCTTGAGCGTCAGCTCGAGCCCCGCGAGGCCGCGGTTCGCGATGGTGAGCGACGGCTCGTTGATGCGCCACATCGCGCCGTCGGCGGAGAGGACGACGTCGGCGGCGAGCAGTTGCCGGTGTTCGGCGACGAACGCCTCGAGGTTCCGGCTGCCGATTTCTTCTTCGCCCTCGATCATGAACTTCACGTTGATCGGTAAGCGTGCGTGCACGGCGAAGAACGCCTCGGCGACTTTGATCGGGATGAGCATCGGTCCTTTGTCGTCGGACGCGCCGCGCGCATAGAGGCGCCCGTCCCGGAGCGTGGGCGTGAAGGGCGGACTCAGCCACTGGTCGATCGGGTCCTCGGGCTGCACGTCGTAGTGCCCGTAAATCAGCACGGTTGGCGCGCCGGCCGCGCCGAGCCACTCCGCGTACACGATACTCGCACCCGGCGTGGGCAGCGTCCGGACGGTGAACGGTCCCGCCGCCTGGAGTTTCGCAGCGACCCATTGGGCCGCGGCGCGCACCTCAGCCACATGCGCGGGATCTGTGCTGACGCTCGGGATTGCGGTGAACTCCTCTAACTCTCTTAGAATCCTGTCGTGACCGGCCTCGAGGTGCGCGAGCACGGGCACGAGGTCCATCACTTGCCGCCGTCGATCGAGAGCACCTGCCCGGTGATCCAGCCGGCAGCCTCGGACGCGAAGAACAACACGCCCGCTGCGATGTCCTCCGGCGTGCCGAGTCGCTTCAACGCGATGCTGTCGACGAGCGCCCGCTGGCGCTCGGGGCCGTAGGACTCCCACTGCTTTTCGGTGGTCGGATTCGACCGCACGAATCCCGGCGCCACGTTGTTGACGGTGATGCCCCACGGTCCCAGCTCGTGAGCGAGCTGCCGGGTGAGACCGATCTGCGCCGCCTTGGCCGACGCGTAGGCCTGAATACCGGTGAGACTCACGCCCAGCCCGGCGCCGCTCGAGATGTTGACGATGCGTCCGAAGTGCGCGGCTTTCATTCCCGGCGCCACGGCCTGTGAGAGATAGAAAGCGCCGGTCACGTTGACATCGTAGATGGCCTGCCATTCTGCGGGCGTGACGGTCTCGAGGGGCCGGCCCACCTGTCCCAGGACGCCGCCGGCGTTGTTCACCAGGATGTGCACCAGACCTTGGGCCTTCGACGCTTCCGCCACGAAGGCGTCCACCGCCGGCTTGTCGCGCACATCTACGCGTCGCACGCTGCAGGCGCCGCCGACCGCTTTACACAGCCGCTCGGTCTCGCGTAGCTCGTCCTCGACCACATCGCACGCCCACAGATTCGCGCCGCGTGACGCGAAGGCGATGCTGATCGCCTGGCCGAATCCGTGTGCGGCCCCGGTGACGACGGCGGTGCGGCCGGCAAACTCCATTGTCAGGTCATCGCGGCGGCGAGGGCGTCCAACGCCTCGAGCGACTGGGCGCGAACCCCCCGCTCGATCTCATGGATCAGCTTCACCACAGCCGACGTCAGCGGCGCAGCGACGCCCGCCTCGACGCCCAGCGACACCACGATCCCCAACTGCGCGTCGACCTCGGTCGGGCGCTTGCGGACCGCGAGGTCGCGCCAGATGCCGCTGTGGGTCTTGGCCGACTTGCGGTTATGGGCGACGAGCTGATCGAGCGATTGCTCCGCGGCACCCGCTGGGGCGTTCGACAGATAGGCCGCGGGATCGAAGCCGTCGAACGCTTCGGGGCGCACGCCGCGCGCGCGGGCCACGGCGAGGATCTCGCGGGCCAGGGCGATGTAGAGGGGGCGGTATTCTGGCCGAGCCAGACAATCGGCGATCGATTCGTTCGTGAGCGCCGTTGCGAAAAGCATCGCGCCGTAGGCTTCCTTGCCCCAGAGGTAGCCCCAGATGTTGGGCGTCGTAGCGGCGCGCTCGTCGAAGTCGCGCCAGGCGCGGCGGATGGCGAGGACGCGCGGGGTGTCGCGCTGCGCGCCGAAGGCTTCTCCAACCACCACCATGCCACGGCCGCCGTAGAGGATCGAGCCGGGCTCGAGGTAGTCGGCGCCGAAATTCACGAACGCGCCGACGGTCCGCCCTTCCCCGACGACGCCGGCGATGGTCAGCTCATTGAGACCGTTTTGCGCCGAGACTACGCATCCGTTGGGCG
>DASTHG010000116.1:0-11061 GCA_035718325.1 Gemmatimonadales bacterium
ACACCGGCGACCGCCGCGATCGGCGTCGTCCCCGAGAGGGCGCCGCTGCTCGGGTTGGTCCCGATCGCGATCGCGACGTTGCCTGTGAAGCTCGTCGCCGCGTTCCCGAGCGAGTCGAGCGCGGTGACCTTCACGGCCGGCGCGATCGCCACGCCCGCCGCCGTCGTGACCGGCGGGACCGTGAACGCCAGGTGCGTCGCCGCCCCGCCGGTGATGCTGAACGCGGTGCTCGTGTTGCTGAGGGACCCCGCGGTCGCGAGCAACCGGTATCCGGTGCCGCTCTTGTTGATCCACAGGTCGCTGAACGTCGCCACCCCGGCCACCGCTGCGATCGTCGTGGTGCCCCCGAGAGTGCCGCCGCCCGGATTCACCGTGATCGACAGCGTCACGGTATTGGTGAACGTGGTCACGGTGTTCCCGGCGGCGTCCTGCGCCGCGACCTTCACCGCGGCGAACACCGTCCCGGCGCTCGTGGTGAGGGGTTGCGCCGTGTACACGAGCTGCGACGGGGGTCCGAGCAGGATGTCGAACGCATTACTGACGATCTGTGCCAGGCCGCTCGTCTTCGCGGTCAAGGTGTAGCCCGTGCCGTTGCGATTGATCGAGAGGTCGCTGAATGTCGCGACGCCCGCCACCGCGGCGACGGTCTTGGTGCCCGACAGATTCCCGCCCGCCGGATTCGTCCCGATCGCCACCGTGACCGTGCCGGTGAAGCCCGAGGCGATGTTACCGAGGGCGTCTTTCGCAGTGACTTGCACGGCGGGGGAGATCGTGGCACCCGCGGTCGCCGTCGTCGGCTGGGTGCTGAACACGAGCTGCGTCGCCCCACCGGCGGTGATGTCGAAGGCGGCGCTCGTGACCCCGGTGAGTCCGGTGGACGACGCGACCAGCGTGTACCCGGCGCCGATCTTGTCGATACTGAGACCCGAGAAGGTGGCGACCCCCGCTGCCGCAGCGAGCGAAGCTGTCCCGCCGAGCGTTCCACCGCTGGGATTATTCCCGATCGCGACATTGACGATGCCGCCGAACGTCGTCGCGGTGTTGCCCAGCGCATCCTCCACGGTTACCTGGACTGCCGGCGTGATCGTCGCGCCGGCGCCGCTGCTCGTGGGCTGGCCGCTGAACACGAGCGCGGTCGGCGCCCCGGCGACGATGCTGAACGCGTTACTGCTGTTGTTGAAGCTCCCGGAGGCAGCCGCGAAACGATACCCGGTGCCGGTCTTGTTGATGGACAGCGAGCTGAACGTCGCCACGCCGCCAACCGCCGCCACCGTCGTCGTCCCCGCCAGCGTCCCACCGCCGGGATTAATCGCGATCGTCATGGTGACGTTGTCGGTGAACCCCGTGACGGTATTCCCGGCCGCGTCTTGCGCCACGACCTGGACCGAAGGCGTGATGGTCGCTCCCGCCGGCGTCGTGACCGGCTGCACCGCGAATACCAGCTGCGCCATAGGCCCGAGCAGGATATCGAACGTCGGGCTCGTCGCCGTCACGAGTCCCGTCCCCTTGGCCGTCAGGGTATAGCCCGTCCCGTTGCGTGCGATGCTCAGGTCGGGGAACGTGGCGACACCGGCGACCGCCGCCACCGCCTTTGTCCCTGAGAGCCCCCCACCACCGGGGTTCGCCCCCATCGCCACGGTGACCGTGCCGTTGAAGCCGGTCGCAGTGTTGCCGAAGGCATCGAGCGCGGTGACCTGCACGCCGGGGGTGATCGTCGCTCCTGCCACCGTCGTAGAGGGCGCCACGGTGAAGGAAAGGGCCGTTGCCGCCCCCGGCACGACGTCGAACGGCATGCTGGTCGCGCCCGTCAGTCCGCCGCCGTTGCCCGCGGTGAGCGTATAGCCGGCGCCCAGCTTGTCGACACTGAGATTTGGGAACGTGGCCACGCCGCCGATGGCCGCGGTGCTCGTCGTCCCGCTCAACGTGCCGGCGCCGGGGTTCGCGCCGAAGCCGACGTTGACCGTACCCGAGTAGCTCGTCGCGACGTTGCCGTACGCGTCCAGCGCCGCCACCTGCACCGGCGGCGTGATCGCCGACCCTGCTCCGCTGGTGGTGGGCTGGATGGCGAAGCTGAATTGTGTGGCCGCTCCCGCGATGACACTGAAGGCATTGCTCGTCGAGATCCAACTTCCCGAACTCGCCTGCAGCCGGTACCCAGTGCCGGCCTTGATGAGACTCAGGTCGCCGAACGACGCGACGCCCGCGGTCGCCGCAACCTTGAACGTGCCGCTCAACACGCCGCCCGCCGGGCTCGCACTCAGACCGATCGTGACGGTATCAGTGAACGACGTCACGGTATTGCCGACTGCGTCTCGCGCCGAGACCTGCACCGCCGGCGCGAGCGCGGCTCCAGCCGTCGCGATGACCGGCTGTACGGAGAACGACAGCTGCGAGACCGGTCCGGTGAGAATGTCGAAGGGCGCACTCACCCCGGTCACCAGCCCTGCAGCATCCGCCGACAGGGTGTATCCCCCTGCGCTCTTGTTGATGCTGAGATCGGTGAGTGTGACCACTCCGGCCACGGCCAGCTCGGTCTTGGTCCCCGACAGGGTGGCGCCGAAGGCTCCAGTGCCGTTCGTGATCGAGACGGTGACTGTGCCGTTGAACGCGGTGGCGACATTCCCCACCGCATCGCGCACGGTCACCTCGATGGCCGGGGCGATCGTCAGGCCGGCGGTGGTGGTGCTGGGTTGCTGCGTAAACACGAGCTTGGCGCCTGCTCCGGCGATGACGTCGAAGGGGACTGAGGTTATGGTCGGGAGCGACGGCGTCGTGGCGGTGAACGTGTACGCGGTGCCGATCTTGTCGATGCTGATATTGGCGAAGGTGGCGATGCCGGCGGTGGCGGCGAGCGTCGCCTGCCCGGTCAGCACCGCACCGTTCGTCCCCGTTCCGCTGGTGATCGCGAGCGTGACGAGGCCGGTGAAGCTCGTCGCCACGTTGCCGAGCGAGTCCTCAGCGCTGACCTGCAGCGCGGGGGCGAACGGGGTCCCGGCGGCGCCAGTGCCCGGCTCCACCGCGAATGCCAGATGCACCGGTGCGCCCGCGAGAATGTCGAACTTGGCGCCTGAGCCGGAGCTGATCGTGCCGGACGTCGCCTGCAGCCGGTAGCCTGAGCCCGATTTGTCGATGCTGAGATTGGCGAACGTCGCGACGCCACCTGTGGCGGTCACCGTCGTCGTCCCGGTCAGCGTACCACTGCCGGGGTTGCGCACCAGCGACACCGTCACGGGGTCGGAAAAGCTCGGCACCAGTTTCCCGTTGGCGTCGCGCGCCTCCACCACCACCGCAGGCGTGATGATTCCGCCCGCCGTCGTGGTCCCCGCGCTGACTTTGAACGTCAGCTGAGAGGCCAGGGGGGGCGGACCGGACGTCGAGCCCGCGCCGCCGCATGTCCACAGGAGCGACGGCACCAGCACCACGAAACAAAGCCGTAGAGTGCGATTCAAATCCATGTAGGTGGGTACGGTTTTGGCAGGTTCCATGCCCGACAGCTTCGAGAAAGCACCACCGGAACTGTGGCGTTTTCGACGCGTCATGTCCGGGACGTGTGGGATACGCGCAGCACTGTGGCAAGCCGTCAGCGGGATCTGTTGCGGTCACCGCGGTCGGCGAGGTACACTACGCGCGAGATGCGACTCCGTCTCCGCGCCTTCCGCCGGCTGGTCACCCTGGCGCTGCCGGGCTGGCTCCTGGGTGGACCGCTCGCGTCCACGCTGCAGAGCATGGCGGCGTGTCCGCACCATGACGCCATGCCGGCGTCGATGGACCATGGCGCCGGCACGCAGGCGCCCTGTTGGTGCGCCGGGATGTCGGGCGCGACAGCGGTCGAAGTGCCCACGCTCCCCGCGGCGACACCGGAATCCACCGGTCCCATCCTCAGCCTCTCGATCGTATTCGTCAGCCTGCAGCGCCAGTCGCCCATGCTGCCCGAATCGCCCTCCTTCCCTCCCACTCCACCACCGCCGAACGCACGCGCCTGAGCCGGTTGCTGCTCACTCAGGTGGTCTGACACACAACGTTCGGAGGTGAAGGATGCGCAGTGCGCTTCCCTTCGCCCTGCTGTGCGCGATCGGCGCCAGCGCGGCGGCGCAGGAAACACCGGTCACGTTCGAGGAGCCCCAACCCGTCACGATCACGGGATTCGCCGTGGGCCGGGTGGACTACGATCGCCTGACCCGCAGCAACTCGTTCACGGCTGGAAAACTCGCGCTCAGCGTATTCAAGCCGATGGGGGATGCCTACATCTTCGGCCAGCTCACCACGTCACTCGCGAACGGTGCGACCGCCGTCGACATCGACAATTTGCTCTTCAGCTGGACCCCGACCAGCGCGAATCGCTGGACCGTCGCGTTCGGAAAGTTCGATGCGCCGATCGGATTCGAGCGCGACGACGAACCACTCAATTTTCTTCCGACCAACTCGTTCAACTTCTCGTTCGCTCGCCCCGGCAAACTCACCGGGCTCGCGGTGCAGTACACCGCGTCCCCTCGAGTATCGCTATGGGGAATGGCGGCGAATGGGTGGGACAAGGACGTCGACAACAATCGCGGCAAGACCGGATTGGTGCGCGCCGAGATCCTGGCCGCCCCCGGGCTGTCAGTCGGCCTCACGGGCGTCTATGGACCGGAGCGCGACTCGACCGACGCCTTTCAGCGCTCGCTCTTGTCGGCGGATGCGACGCTGGAACGCGGCCGGCTCATCGTGGGGGCTGAGGTCAACCTCGGCCGCGAGCAGGCGACCGCTCCGGCGCCCACCTGGCGCGGCGGCAGCGGCACCGTGTTCGTGCGACTCTCCCCGCGCCTCGGCGTCGCCGCGCGTTACGATCAGCTGGAGGATCGCGGCGGTGCGCTCACCGGTATTTCCCAGATCCTGCGCTCGGTCACCGTGGGCCCGATGTGGCACGTGAGCAGCGCCAAAGAAGGCGTCTTCAGCAACATCGAGCACACGTCGTTTCATCTGCCGCAGATCGCGCTGCGCGCGGCGCTGCGCGTCGACCGCTCGACGCAAGCGTTCCTTCCGAGCGCGACCGGATCAGGGCGGAGCGACACGAAGGGCGTGCTGGAGCTGTTCTATGTCTTCTAAAGCGGTGGAGACTCCGATGCTCTATGATCTGCGGCGCGCTATCCCGCAGGTGAAATGGCTCATCACCTGTTTGCTCGCCACCTTCGGACTGGCGTACCTGTTCGGCTCGCTCATGGTCGCCCTGTACGCGGGGTTCACGCCCGCCCGGGTGGCGGCCACGTATGCCGGTCCGGCCATGACAATGCCGATGCCACCCGAAACCACCGTCACGGTCGAGCGCCCGATGCAGATGGAGGAGTTCGCCCAACCCGAAGTGCACGCCGTGGACACGGACCTCCTGGTCCAGGACACTCACGTGCATGTCCCGATGTACGGTCTCCTCGCCGCGGCGCTGTCGCTGATCGTGCTGGGGCTACCGCTGTCTCGGGGCGCGGGGATGGGGCTCGTCACGCTGCTGTTCTCCGCTCCCTGGCTCGACTTCGCCGGGATGTGGCTCACCAAGTTCGCCAGCCCGCACTTCGCCATTGTGACGCTCGCCGGGGGATATGCGATGGGAATCGCCTACCTCGTCGTGAGCGTGCTGGCGGTGCATCGTATGTGGTTTTCCAGAAGTGGAGGCACACCATGAACGGCATGCTCCGGGTCGCCGCCGCGACCCTGCTGCTCCACATCACCCCCGTCGTCGTGCTGATCAAGCGCCCGGCCGCCGTCCAGGCGCTGCTCCCGGGTGCCAACGCTTACTTCCAGCGCGACCTGCACCTCAGCGATCGCGACGCTCACCGGCTGCACGAGGTCGTGGACTGGAGTCCCGAAAACGACGTGCTGACCTTCTACCTCGGGCGCACCGGCACCACGGATGTCGGGTCGCTCGAGTTTGTCCGTGTCGACACGCCCCACGGGCCGATCGAGGTAGCGGTCGGGTTCACCACAGCGGGGGCGATCCGTGATGTGCTCGTCACCAAGGCCACGGTGGAGATGAAGCCCTGGATCCAGGAGGCGGTAGGGGCTGGCCTGCTGCGCAGCTATGCCGGCTTACAGGCGTCGCAAGCACCGGCCGGTGCGGCGGCGGTCACCGGAAAAACGGGGGCGCTGGCGACGTACGTCGCCGCAGAAGTGGACAAGGGGGTGCAGCGGGCACTGACGGCGTACAGCCTGTTCTATCGGTCTGGCGCTACGCGCTCTTGAGGTAGGGCTCGTTCCAGGCGATGTCGAACAGTCCGTTGCAACGCGTACAGCGCATGTTGTTGTGATGCCCTTCGAGCTGTGAGCGCCCGCGGCAGGCGGGGCAGACGGCGTAGCGGTCGCCCCACCCCGCGGGGAAGCGCAGCGCGTTGCGTGGCGCCGGCACCACCGTCCAGCGACTCGGCGCTGCCTGGACGATTTGCAACAGACCACGCGCGACGCTGTGCGGTTGGCGATTGACGTCGAGCACGGCCTCGAGCGGGCCGAGCTTGAGGATGCGGTACCATGCCCCACGACGCAGCTTGACGTTCACGTCGCTCTGCAATCTGGCCCATTGCTGCTGTCCCATCGACCGCTCTCCCGCGTGCAGGCTCTCCACTACTTTGGCAGAGCCCCCCCGCTCCGTCAAGCAGGAACGGCACAGGCTGCCGCCGAATTCCGGCGACAGCCTGTGTCATTCATTCAACACTTCATCGTCCTCCAGCAACACCTCGCGGCGACGCCTAGTTGATGCTGAACGCGCTGCTCGTGGCCGGCGACAGACTCGTCGTCGACGCCGCAAGACGATAGGCAGTGTTTCCGCTGCCCGCGAGGTTGATACTCAGGTCCGTGAACGTCGCCAACCCGGCGACCGCGGCGACGGTCTTGGTGCCCGACAACACCGCTCCCGCCGTACCCGTTCCGGCCGCGATCGCCACCGTGACGTTGCCGGTGAATGTCTTCACCACGTTGTTGAACTGGTCGCGGACGTCGACCGTCACGGCCGGCGCAATGATCGTGTTCGCCGTGGTAGTGGTCGGTTGCACGCCGAAGTGCAACGTCGTCGCCACGTCGGCGTTGATGGTGAACGACGCGCTCGTCGCTCCCGCCACGCCGGGGGAGCTGGCGGTCAACTTGTAGCCCGTTCCCGCCTTGGTGATGCTCAGGTTCGAGAACGTCGCCACGCCGGCGACGGCGTTGACGGTCAGCGTGCCACCGAGCGTCGCGCCGTTCGCCCCCGTGCCGGAGGCGATCGCCACCGTCACCGGGCCGGTGAAGCTCGTCACCGTGGCGTTCGAGGCGTTCTGCGCCGTCACCTGCACCGCCGGCGTGATCGCGAGTCCCGCGGTCGTCGTCACCGGCTGCTGCGTGAACGCGAAGTGCGTCGTCGCCGCCGCCGTGATCACGAACGACTGGCTGGTCGCCGGGGTCAGCCCGAGCGATGTCGTCGCGGCCAGCGTGTACGTTCCCGCTTTGCTGACAGTGAGGTTGGAGAAGTTGCCGACGCCGGCGTTGATGTTGACGGTGAGGGTCCCGCCCAGCGTCGCGCCGGTCGGGTTCGACCCGAACCCGATCGTGATCGTGCCCGTCAACCCGGTCACCGTGTTCCCGGCCGCGTCCTGCACGGCCACCACGACACCCGGAATGATCGTCGCGCCGGCTGGCACGGAGCTGGGCTGCACCGTGAAGCCGAGCTTCGTCGCCGTGCCCACGGTCGAGTTCACCGTGAAGGCGTTGCTCGTCCCGGTCGTGAAGCCCGAAGACGAGGCGGTCAGCTTGTAACCGGTTCCGGCCAGGTTGACCGTCAAGTTGGAGAAGGTGGCGACCCCGGCCACCGCGGCGACCGTCTTGGTGCCTCCGAGGGACGCACCGGCCGTCCCCGTGCCGCCCGCGATCGCCACGGTCACGTTGCCGGTGAACGCCGTGAGCACGTTCCCGATGTTGTCCTTGGCGGTCACCTGCACCGCCGGTGTGATCACCGCCCCCATGTTCACCGCCGTGGGCTGCACCGTGAAGCTCAGCGTCGAGCCGTTCGTGATATCGAACGAGGCGCTGGTTGCGCCGGTAAGCCCGGTGGACGCGGCCGTGAGGGTGTACCCATTGGCGACGGAATCGATCTTGAGTGTCGAGAAGGTCGATACTCCGGCCACCGCCTTCACCGTCAAGGTGCCGGACAGCGTGGGCAGGTTGGGGAAGATCGGGTTCGTTCCGATCGCCACCGTGATGTTGTTCGTGAATCCGGTGGCGACGTTCCCCGCCGCGTCGAACGCCGTCACGCCGACCGGCGACAGCGTGGTGAGCGACGTCGTCGACTGCGGTTGTACCGTGAACCCCACATGCGTCGCGTTACCCGGCCCGACATTGAACGCCGTGCTCGTCGCCGACAACAGCCCGGTCGTCGAGGCGATCAGCGTGTACCCCGTCCCCACCTTGTCGATCTTCAGGTTGTTGAAGGACGAGACCCCCGCCGAGGCTTTCACCGTCAAGGTTCCGGTGAGGGTGCCGGGCAGCGGCGTGCCGGCGTTGTTGCCGATCGCTATCGTGATGTTCGAGGTGAACGTCGTCACCGTGTTGAGCATCGAATCGATCGCTGCCACCTTGATCGTGGGGGTCAGACTGGTGCCCGACTTCTGCGCCAGCGCCGGCTGTACCGTGTACAGCAGCACCACCGCCGGACCCGCTGTGATGTTGAAGGCGCTGGTGGAGACCCCAGTCAGCCCGGTGGAGCTTGCGTTCAGGACATAGCCGTTACCGGACTTGTCGATGTTGACGGTGGAGAACGTCGCCACACCGGCGACCGCCCCGACCGTCGCGGTGCCGCGCAGGGTCGCGCCGCTCGTCCCGGTTCCCGACTTGATGGCGAGGGTGATGCCGCCGACGAACGTCGGTACCAGGTTCCCGGCGGCATCCTGCGCCGAGATCTGGATCGCCGGGGTGATCGGAACGCCGGCCACGGTGTTCACCGGACCCACCGTCACCGCCAGCTTACTCGCCACCCCGACCAGGATGTCGAACGGCGCACTTTGCGCGCTGGTCAAGCCGCTCGAGCTCGCAACCAACGTGTAGCCCGTTCCCATCTTGTCGATCTTGAGATTGGAGAAACTGGCGACGCCGGCCACCGCAGCGACGCTCGTTGTCCCCGACAGAATTCCCGACGCGGGGTTCGTACCGATCGCCATCGCGATAGTGCCTGTGAAGCCGGTGGCGACATTATTGAGGGAATCGTAGGCCGTGACTTCGACGGCTGGCGTGATCGCCACGCCTCCCGGGCCGCTTGTCGGCTGGACGGTGAAGACCAGGATCTTTGCCGTCCCCGCCGCGACATTGAAGGGCGCGCTGGTGGCGACGGTCAATCCCGTAGCGGAGGCCGCGAGGGTATACCCGGTGCCGCTCTTGTCGAGACTGAGAGTCGAGAAGCTTGCTACACCTGCCACGGCGGCGACGGTCGTCGTCCCCGAGAGGGTCCCACCAGACGGGTTCGAGCCGATCGTCATCGTCACGTTGCCGGTGAACGACAGGGCCGTATTGCCGCCGGCATCCACCGCCGTGACCTGCACCGCGGGCGTCAGGGTGCCGCCGGTAACCAGGCTGGAGGGCTGCACCGTGAAGATCAGCTTGTTGATTTCCCCGATGACCACATCGAACGGCGCGCTATTGACGCTGGTGAGTCCGCTGGAGGCTGCGGTGAGCGTGTAGCCGGTTCCCACCTTGTCGATGCTCAGGGTCGCGAAGCTCGCGACACCCGAGCCGGCGGCGACGGTCACCCCCCCCGTGAGGTTCGCGCCCGCCGTGCCGGTGCCGGCCGTGATGGACAGGGTGATGTTGCCGCTGAAGCCCGTCGCGATGTTCTGTTGCGCGTCCAGCGCGGTCACCGAGACCGCGGGGGCGATCGTGGCGCCGCCCGCAACGGTCGTCGGCTCCTGAGTGAAGACGAGCTGCGTCGCCGCGCCTGCGGCGATGTCGAACGCGCTGCTGGTGACGCCGGTCAAGCCGGACGACGCGGCGTCGAGAGTGTAGCCCGTCCCGACCTTGTTGATACTGATTCCGGTGAACGTCGCCACGCCGGCGACGGCGGTGACCGCGTTCGTGCCGGAAAGCGTGGCCGCCGGATTCCCGGTGCCAGAGGTGATCGTGATCGTCACGAGCCCAGTGAAGCTCGCCACCGGGTTATCACCGGCATCCAACGCTGCCACCTTGAAGGCGGGGGCAATGCCTGCGCCAGCCGTCGCGCTGGACGGCTGCTGCTGGAAGACCAGCTTGCTCGCCGGCCCGGCGACGATGTCGAACGCGGTGCTGGTCGCGGGGCTGAGTACCGAGGCCGATGCCGACAGCGTGTAGCCGGCGCCGATCTTGTCGACCTTTAGGTTGGAGAAGGTCGCCACACCGGCCACTGCCGCAACCGTCACCGTACCCGATAGCGTCCCGGCCGATGGGTTGTTGGCGATGGCGATCGTGATGGGACCGGTGAAGTCGGTGGCGGTATTCCCCAGGTTGTCGTGCACCGCAACCTGGATCGCGGGCGTCAGAGCCGCCCCTGCCGCCACTGACGCCGGCGGCTCAGTCAGAAACACCAACGTGGCGCCCAAGCCCGAAAGGATGTTGAACGTCCCGCTCGTGATTCCCGTCAATCCCGCTGCACTGGCGGCGAGGGTGTAGCCCGGGTCCGCCTTGTCGAGACTCAGGTTGGAGAATGTCGCGATACCGGCCACGGCGGCGATCGTCGTCGTCCCCGACAGCGTGCTGCCTCCCGGGTTCGCGCCAATCGCGATCACGATATTGCCGGTGAAGCTCGTGACGACGTTCCCATGCCCATCCTCGGCGGCAACCTGCACTGCCGGAGTGATCGCCGACCCGGCGAACGACGAGCTCGGCGGGACCTGGTAGACCAGCACGGACGCGGCGCCCGCGGCGATGTCGAATGGCGCGGTCGTCGCCCCGTTGAGGCTCGATGCCGCCGCCGACAGCGTGTATCCGATGCCGGCCTTGGCGATGGTGAGAGTGGTGAACGTCGCCACCCCGGCGACGGCATTGACGCAGGTCGTGCCGCCGAGCGTAGCGCCGGCCGAGCCGGTCCCGTTCGTGATCGCGAAGCAG
>DASTHG010000117.1:0-7160 GCA_035718325.1 Gemmatimonadales bacterium
TTCCTTGATGTCGATCTCGATGTCCTCGTCCACCACGGGATAGACGAACACCGACGCGAAGGAGGTATGGCGCCGCGACTGCGCGTCGAAGGGGGAGATGCGCACCAGGCGGTGCACGCCGATCTCGGCGCGCAGCAGGCCATAGGCATACTGGCCACGAATCTCGATCTCCGCCCGCTTGATGCCGGCTTCCTCTCCCGGCTCGAGATCGAGCACTTCCACCGCGAATCCACGCCGCTCCGCCCAGCGGGTGTACATGCGCACCAGCATCTCGGCCCAGTCCTGCGACTCGGTGCCGCCCGCTCCCGGGTGGATGTGCAGCAGCGCGTCGCGGCCATCATCGGGGCCCCGCAGCAGATTGCGCAGCTCGAGGGCCCCCAGCTCAGCGGAGATCTTCGCCGCCTCCTCATCGAGCCCACGCTGCATGCCGAGTTCGACGTGCGACTCGGCATCGAGCAGCTCCGCCAGCTCGCGCGCCTCGTCCACGCGTTTCTTGAGCGCCTGGTAGGGCTCGATCCAGCGCTTCAGCCCCTTGACCTCCTCGACGACTTTCTTGGCGCGCTCCTGCTCGCTCCACACACTGCCGTCCGCCATGACGTGCTCCAGCTCCGCCAACCGGGCGGTCTTGGCTTCGACGTCAAAGAAAACTCCGCAGCTCTTCCAGCCGGCGGGTGAATTCGGTGAAGCGATCGCTGAGCGCCACAGGTCCGTCCCTTGTGCACAGGCGGGTACGATATGAGCCGCCCACCGGAGTCGGTAAGCGGCTCTAACATACGGCAAATCTAGGGGGTTAGCCCGGCTTTTAGAAGAGCTTCTTGCCGCCGGCGAGGATCTCGTTCAGGGCATCGGTCCAGAACGGCGTCGTGTCCGCCATCTCTTTCCCGACTTGCTCGACGTACTCGAGCCAGCTCTTTTCGATCTCGTCGCGGAACAGCTGCGGTAAAGTGCCGTCGCGAATTCCCTGCTGCCGTTTCTCGGGGTGGTAGACCAGCATGTCCGAGATCAGCGCGCGCGCGAGGCGCCGCGCCTTCTGACGCGGGTCCTGCACCAGGAACGGATTCACGGGACGCAGCGGCCCCGTCTTGCGCGGCTCGGGCGCCGCCGGGGCAGCGGGGGCGGGCGTGCGCATGGCGCCGACCCCGGCGGCGGCGGGCGGCGGCGCGGGTGGAACCGGCAGTGGCGGCGGTGCTGGCACCGGCGGCGTCCGCAGTGGTGCCAGGTTCGGCGCAGTGATCGCCGACTGCGAGGCACGCAGTCCCGCGATCGATGGCGCGAGTGGCGGCTGCGGAGCCGGCGCAGCGGGCGGCGGTGGCGCCGCCGGCGCGGGCCGCAGCGGCGGAGCCGCAGGAGCCATCCCCGGTGGGGCGGGCGCGAAGGGTGCCGTCACGGGCGCCGCGAGCGGTGGCCGCGTTACCGGGGGAGCGACCGGCATGAATGGACGCGCCGGCATCATGGGGGGCGCCACCGGGGCGGCAGGGGCCGCTTGGGCGGCAACCGGTGCGGCGATCGGACCGGAGGGACGGACGATCGGTCCCGAAGGCCGCGGCGGCACTGCCGGATGTGGTGCTGCAGCAGGGGGCGGAGGCGCGGGCGGCGCGGCATGCGGTTGTGGCGGCGGTGGCGGTGGGGCCGGCGCAGGGGCGGCAGGAGTGAAGGCCGGTGCCACCGATCCAGAGACGCGCGGCGGCTGCGTCGCTGCGGCCGCAGGCGCGGTGGCGACGGCGGGGGTCGTGCCCCGCCCCGAGTCGGCATGCACCGCGAAGACGTTGCCGCATACGGCACAGCGCGCCCGGATTCCCGACGCTGGGACTTTCGCGGGGTCCACCCGGTAAATCGTCTCGCACGATGTGCAGGTAACGTTCACTGCGGCGACCTCGCGCTCGATCTCGCGTTCAGCTCCACCAGTCCGTGCTCTGAATCATGACGCCGGTCGACCACGAAGACCGATCCGGGCTGCGTCTTGGCATAGCTCTTCATCTCGGTCGCCAGCTCGCTGACCTGGGCCGGGTGCGCAAACTTACGGTGCTCGTTGGTCACGATGCCAATCGACAGCGTCATCAGCGGCACCCGATGCAGTTGGCCGCGCCGGTCTTTCCCGAAGTAGTACCCGGCGCGCCGGTCCTGCTCGTTGTACTGGTACGGAATCAGCGTATCGAAGACCGCCAACACTTCGGTGCACACCGCGGAAATATCGTCCACCGGGATGATGTAAATGAAGTCGTCGCCCCCGATGTGCCCCACGAACCCGCGCCGCTCCATCATCCCCTTGACGACGTCATGCAGGATGCGCGAGACCAGGTAGATGACGCGGTCGCCGTCGTAGTAGCTGTAGCGGTCGTTGTACTCCTTGAAGTGATCGAGATCCGCGTAGCAGACCGCAAATCGCTCGCCATCCTCCATGCGGCGCCGGATCTCGCGTTCGATTTCCGTCGTCCCGGGCAGCCGGGTGGATGGATTCACCGCCACGTCGCGCTGCGTGCGATTCACGAGTGCGTCGAGCCGGCCGGTCTGCTCGCTCGACTCGAACAACGGCGTCACGACCTCGTCGGCGCCGGCGCCGAACCACTCCATGACGCGCTCGGTGACATGACGCCCGGTCACCGCCACGAGCGGCACGATGGCGGTATACGGGTCGACCTTCAACCGCCGGCAGGCGTCCAGCCCCTGCGCCCCCGTCGCGTCCGCGTCCACTACCACCAGGGACGGCAAGGCACGCAGCACCATCTGCTCCAGCTCGACCGGATCGTGAACGGGAACGGTCTGCTTCCCGTTCTGTTGCATCCAACGCTCCACGAAGTCCGGCAGCGGCCGACCGACAGCCGAAAAGAAGAGGATCGTGGGGCGCGTCCGCAACCGGACACCTCGCGTAAGGGTAGAGCGCGCCGAAACTTACGCCACTACTCCTCGTGTGTCAAATGAACCACGCCGCGACCGCCAAAATTGCGTATGCGGCGAGCAGCTGAGCGCCCTCGAACCAGTGCGATTCCCCATCAAGCGCGATCACCGTCACGATCAGAGCCGCGAGGCCCAGCGCGACGACTTCGAGGGACGTGAACACGAGGGTCATCGGCTGGCCCAGGATCACTCCCGCGAACACGAGCAGCGGGGCGACGAACAACGCGACTTGCGTGCTCGACCCCAGCGCGATCGACAGCGCGAGGTCCATGTGTCCCTTGCGCGCCACGACCACGGCGCCGGCGTTCTCGGCGGCGTTGCCGATCAGGGGGATCACGATCAGGCCGAGGAACACCTCCGAGAGACCGAAGCGCGCCACCACTCCTTCGGTCGCGTGCACCAGGATTTCGCTCTGCACCGCGACCAGCGCCGTCGCCACGGCGAGGATCGCGATCGCGCGCGCCGGCGGCATCGCCGGGACCTCCTGCCCGAGACTCGACGCGCCCTGGAAGACGCTGCGGTGCGTACGGAGTGAGAACACCAGGCTCGCGGCGTACGTCGCGCCGAGGATCACTGCGACCGCTTCGGAGAGGTGGTCGCCCGCAGCGCGCGCGGCCGTGGGGTGGGTGACGGCGAACAACGCGGGGATGACGAGCCCCATCACCGCGAGCAGCAGCATCGCGCCGCCCATCCCTGCTGCGGTGCGGTTGAACGTCAGCGTCGGCTGCCTGAGCCCTCCCGCAACGAGCGCGAGCCCGAGAATCAAGAGCAGGTTCCCGAGGATCGACCCGGTGATCGACGCCTTGACGAGGTCGGTGAGCCCTGCCTTGAGCGCCGCGACGGCGAGGATCAGCTCCGCCGCATTGCCGAAGGTCGCCATCAAGAGACCACCGGCGGCGGGACCGGTCCGTTGCGCGAGGGTTTCGGTGGCGGCGCCCATTGCCGCTGCCAGCGGCACTACACCCAGCCCCGTGACCGCGAAGACGACGAGCGGCGACGCGTGCAGCAGCGCGAGCAGCCAGGACAGCGGCAGGGCGATCAGCAGCCAGCGCAGCGCGCCCACTCGGGTCAGCGCCCCAGGGCAGAGCGCTGCGCCGCGAAGATGCGGCTCGCCCCGCGCTGCGCCAGGTCGAGCAACCGGTCGAGCTGGGCGCGGTCGAACGTACCATGCTCCGCCGTGCCCTGCACTTCGACGAGCTGGTCCGGCTCGCGGACGACCACGTTCGCATCCACCTGCGCGTCGCGATCCTCGGCGTAACAGAGATCGAGCCGCGGCTCGCCCGCGACGACACCGACGCTCACCGCCGCCACCAGTCCGGCAAAGGGATCGGCCACGCCCGCCGTGCGCGCGAGCCACGCCGTCGCGTCGGCAAGCGCGACCGCCGCCCCGGAGATGGCGGCGGTACGCGTGCCCCCGTCGGCCTGCAGCACATCGCAGTCGACGCGAATCGTGTGCTCGCCGAACGCGAAGCCGCTGAGCACGGCCCGCAGACTGCGCCCGATGAGCCGCTGGATTTCGTGGGTGCGGCCCCCCGCCCCGGTGCGCTCACGCGGCGTGCGCTGCTCCGTCGCGCGCGGCAGCATGGCGTACTCCGCCGTCACCCACCCCTGGCCGGATCCTTTACGCCACAGCGGCACCCCGGCTTCGACCGAAGCCGTGCAGAGGACGACCGTCCCTCCCATGCGCACGAGGCACGATCCTTCGGCATGGGGATTCGCCCCGCGCTCGAGCGCAAGCGGGCGCAACGCAGTTGGATCACGGCCGTCGGGTCGCGGCATGCTCCGTCCGGTTGTGGAGGGGTTGAAAGCTAGAACGCGACGGTGAGACTGACGACTGCCCCCTGCTCGCCCAGATACGACGTCTGCAAGGATGCCGGCCGGCGCAGCGTGGCGGAAAGCCGGCTCGAGATCAGGGCGTCGATCGCGCTGGCGAGGTGGTTGGCGAGCAGCAGGCCGAGCTGATTCTGGGCGTTCCGGAACGCGTTATCGGAAGCGCGGATCGTGGCTCGGTATTCTTCCAGCTCGAGGGGCGCGGCTGCCCACGACCACTGGTAATTCGGGCCGATCGCATGGGCCCGGTAGAAGTTGATCGCGTCGATATAGGGCTGGGTTCCAGGATCCGGCGGGTTGGCGGAGTCGGGGAAAAACGTGCGCTGCGCCAGGAGCCAGACGGTTCCATTATAGGTGTTGGGGTCGTTCTCCGGCATAAAGACGCCGGTGGGATTGCGATCGAACACGCCGCTCGACGTGAAGCGCTCCAACGTCTCGTAGTACTCGAACACGGTGTCCCGACGCATCGTCGCAAAGCCGCGCTGCGCGACCGTGAACGCCAACTCGCGATAGCGCTCGAAGCCGTGATGGCCGTCGTGGTGCAGCTGCAGGTAGCGCGACACGAGATAGACCTCGGCGGCGATGTAGACGAGGCCGCGGTCGCGGCCGGTCAACAGCTGCCCCGCACCGGGGGCGACGAGAGACGCGAGCGGCGGCAGCCAGAGTCGCGCGCGCGCCGCCGCCGTCGCGGAGTCGAGGGCCTGCGCGTGGAGGGGCACCGCCGTCGCGGCCAACAGAGACACGCCCGCCGCGACGCCGATACCGCGGACGCTCAAAACTCCACTCGGAACGACAGGAAGGTGGGATTGGGCGTTACCAGATCGGTCCCGGTGAGGAACATGCGCGCCAGATCCACGCCGATGGCGCCCGTCGCCACGCCGAGCCCGATGCTCGGCCCCGACAATCCCTGATGCACGAAGGCGTAGCCGCCGCGCACCCGCACCATCTCGCGATAGCCGACGTCCACCCCGAGGCGAATGTCGGGGTTCCCCGTCTGGCGCCACGGACTCTCGACGTCGGCGGCCATCCGGAGATCGAAACGATCGGCGACCGAGTCATCGGCCGGACGCAGCTGAACCCGGTAGGTCGCGCCGACGGTGAGCCGGGTCGGGAGCGGGTCGGCCTGGTCGCGGTTGTTCACTTGCAGCGGGAACCCGAGGTTGCGCAACGCCACCCCGATGCGCAGCGCGTGATCGGCGCCAACTGCGAACTGACCGCCGACGTCGAGCGCGTGCGTCACTCCCTGCCCCGCGGGAACCGACTGGCACGCCCCGCTGCACGTCACGGCGAACTGCACCAGCTTGTAGCTCACGCCGAGCGACACCGATCCCGTAAGCTGGGTGGCGTAGGTGGCGAGGAAGGCGAAGTTGCGCGACGACAACCTCCCGTTCGTCGTTCCTGACGAGTCGGTCAACTCGAGGTCGCCGTAGTCGGCGAGGTAAAGCGTCGCGCCGAAGACGCCGATGCCGCGGCGCGGGAAGAAGGCGGTGAGGGCGTTGGTCGGGCCGGCGGCAAGGGTCGCGGTGTGAAGGGCGAACTCGCTGCTCGACAGCGTGGCGACGCCGGCCGGGTTTTGAAACACGGCCTCGCCGTGCCCGTCGGCCGCGGCCGCCGTCTGCCCCATCCCCACGGTCGTCGCGCCGACGGGGAACAGCAGAAACAGGGCGGCGGCGTTGAGCGGCTGGTCCTGCGCCGCCGCTCGCGTCGTCGCGAAGGTCGACGGCATGAGCAGGACGATCGCCGTCCGCCAGCCGAACTCAGAAAGTCTTTGCCTCATCGATCAGCATGATCGGGATGTCGTCTTCGACCGCATAGATCAGCCGGCACGCCGCACACACCAGCTCTTCCGCCGGTTCCTGGCGGTATGTGAGCGACCCTTTGCACTTCGGACACACGAGAATCTCGAGCAGCTCGGGTGCGAGGCTCATGTCGTATACCCCAGTCTGCGCAGCAGTCCTTCCTGCCGTCGCCAGTTGCCCAGCACTTTCACGTTCAAGTCGAGATACACGGGGCCGCCCATCAACCCTTCGATCCGCGCGCGCGCAGCCTGACCGATCGCCTTGATGGTGCGCCCCTGGTGGCCGATCACGATCCCCTTCTGACTGTCCCGCTCGACGTAGACCGTTGCCCGAATATACGTCGGAGTCTCGGACTCCCGGAATTCTTCAATTCCGCAGGCCACGCTGTAGGGGAGCTCTTCCTCCAGCACCTCGAACGCCGCCTCCCGGACGTATTCGGACACGAAGAAGCGCAGCGGCTGCGTGGCCATTTCCTCCGACGAATAGTGAAACGGCCCGCTGGGCAGGCGCTCGGCCAGGGTGTCGAGCAAGGCGTCCAGCCCCTCGCCCGTCGCACTCGACACCGCAATCCCCGCCCCGAGCGGCGGCCGCCGCTCGGGCGGCACGAGGTCCGCCTTGGTGTACACCGTGACTACG
>DASTHG010000118.1:0-7556 GCA_035718325.1 Gemmatimonadales bacterium
GTGGCGATGCCGGCGATCGCGGCCTTCGACTGCCCGCCGCTGAGGGTGCCGCCGCCCGCGTTGGTCCCGATCGCGATAGTCACGTTATTCGCGAAGCTCGTGACCGTGTTATTGAACGCGTCCTGTACGGTCACCCTGACGGCCGGGCTGACGTTCGCGAATGCCGTGACCTGCGTCGGCTGCTGAGTGAACGCGACGTGCGTCGCGGGACCCGGCGTGATGTTGAACGCCGCCGACTGGGCCGACGTCAGCACGCCGCCCGATGCCTGCAGCTTGTAGCCGATCCCGACCTTGTCGAGGAACAAATTCGAGAAGGTCGCGACCCCGGCGACCGCCGCGACCGTCGCATTCGACGGGGTCGCGCTGCCGGGGTTCACCGCCGCCGCCAGGGTGACGTTGGCGGTGAAGCTCGGATCAACGTTGCCCAGTCCGTCCTTCGCGATGATGGTCACGTTCGGCGCGATCGTCGCGCCCGCCGCCGCGTTCGAGGGTTGCACGCCGAACACGAGCTGCGTCGCCGCGCCGGCGGTGATGTCGAACGTCGTGCTGGTCCCGGCGCTGAGGCTCCCGCCGGTCGCCGTCAACGTATACGCCGTGCCGGCGCTGTCCACCGTGAGTCCGGAGAAGGTCGCCACGCCCGCCACGGCCGCGTGCGTGAGCGTGCCGCCGAGGCTGGCTCCCGCTTTCCCGGTCCCGCCGCTGATGGCGACCGTCACGCTCCCTGTAAACGTCGGATCGGTGTTGCCGAGCGCATCCTGTGCCGACACCGCCACGGCGGGTGCGATGCCCGCCCCGGAGGTCGTGTTCACCGGCTCGACGGTGAAGGCGAGCTTCGTCGCCACCCCGGCGGCGATGTCGAACGCACCGCTGGTCGCGCCGGTCAGGGCTCCCGAGGACGCGGTGAGCGTGTAGCCCGTGCCGGCCTTGTCGATGCTGAGGTTCGAGAACGTCGCAACGCCCGCCCCGGCCGCGATCGACGTGGTGCCGGACAGCGTCCCCGTCGCGGGGTTGGTGCCGATCGCCACCGCGATCGTGCCGGTGAAGCTCGGCACCGTATTCCCGAACGCATCCTGCGCCACGATGGTGATCGGCGGGGCAATCACGGTGCCCGCAGTGGTGCTCGCCGCCGGTCCCACGGAGAAGGCCAGCTTGGTAGCCGCTCCTGCCGTGATGTCGAACGCGTTGCTCGCGCCCGCCGTGGCGCCCGTCGCCGTGGCGGCCAGCGTGTAGCCACTACCGGACTTGTCGATGCTCAAGTCGCTGAACGAGGCGATACCGCCCACCGCCGCGACCGTCGTCGTCCCGGACAGTGTGCCCGCCGAGGGCGAGCCGCCGTTCGTCCCGATGGCGACCGTCACGTTGCCGGTAAACGTGGTCACGATGTTGTTGAACGCGTCCTCTCCGGAGACCTGGACCGCCGGCGCGATGTGCGAACCTGCCTGCGTCGCCACAGGCTGCGACGTGAAGATCAACTGGCTCAGCGCCGCGGCGCTGATGTTGAAGCCGCTCGACGTCGCGTCGGTGAGGCCGCCCGAGGTCGCGTGCAGGGTATAGCCGGTGCCGGACTTGTCGATGCTCAGATTCGCGAACGTCGCTACGCCCGCCACGGCCGCCACAGAGCTGGTCCCCGACAGGGTCCCGCCGCCGGCGTTGGTGCCGATCGCGGCGACCACGTTGCCCGTGTAGGCCGTCGCGATGTTGTTGTTGGCGTCCAGCGCGTTGACCACGACCGACGGCGCGATCGCCACGCCGGCCGTCGCGTTGGTCGGCTGGGCGAAGAACGCGAGGTGCGTGGCCACGCCGGGCGTGATGTTGAACCCGCTGCTCGTGGCGCCGGTCAGGGCCCCCGCCGATGCCGCCAGCGTGTAGCCCGTGCCCGTCTTGTTGATGCTCAACGTCGAGAAGGTCGCCACGCCGGCGACCGCCGGGACCGAGGCCGTTCCGGAAAGCGTGCCGGCGCCGGGGTTGTTGCTGATCGCGATCGCGATCGCCGCGGTGAAGTCCACGGCCACGTTGTTCGACGCATCGAGCGCCGTCACCGTGACGGTGCCGATCGTGGCGCCCGCCACGGTATTGCCGGGTTGCTGGCTGAACACCAAATGCGTCGCCACGCTGTTGATGACGTTGAACCCGGTGCTCGTGCTACTCGTGAGTCCCGAGGCTGTGGCCGCGAGGGTGTAGCCCGTCCCCACCTTGTCGATGCTGAGGTTGCCGAACGTCGCGACGCCGGCCGCGGCGGCCACCGTCAGCGTGCCGGAGAGCGTGCCGCTGCCGGCGTTGGTGCCGAACGCCACCGTCACGTTGCCCGTGTAGGTGAGGTCGGTGTTCCCCAGCCCGTCCTGCGCCGTGACCTTGACGCCCACGGCGGAGTTGATCGTCGCGGCGGCCAGCGAGTTGGTCGGCTGATTGCTGAACGCGAGCTTCGTCGCGGCCCCGGCGATGATGTTGAAGGAATTGCTCGTGGCGGCGGCGAGCGATCCGGAAGCCGCCGTCAGGGTGTAGCCGATGCCGCTCTTGTTGAGGTTGACCGTCGAGAACGACGCGACGCCGGCGACGGCGTTGGCCGCCACCGTGCCACCCAGCGTTCCGCTCCCGGCATTAGTCCCGATCGCCAGCGTCACCGAGCCCGTGAATGCCGTGGCGGTATTGCCCTTGGCGTCGCGCGCGGTCACCGTGATCGCCGGGGCGATGTTGGCGCCCGCCGTGGCGTTGGACGGCTGGCCCGTGAACACGAGCTGCGTCGCCGCGCCGGGGACGATGTTGAACGTCGCGCTGGCGAACCCGCCGACCAGTCCGGTCGCGGTCGCCGACAGCGTGTACCCGGTCCCAACGCTATCGATGCTCAACGTCGCAAAGGTCGCCGTGCCGTTCACCGCCGTGACGGTCTTGGTGCCGGAGAGGCTGGCCCCAGCGGTCCCGGTGCTGCCGGTGATCGCGATCGTGATCGCGTTGGCGAAGCTCGTGGCAGGGTTGCTGAATTGATCCTGGGCGGTGACGACGATGGCAGGGGAGATATTGGAGCCGGCGGCCGTCGCCGAGGGCTGCGTGGTGAAGACCAGCTGGGTGGCGGCTGCGGCGGTGACGTTGAACGCGTTGCTCTGCCCGCTCCCCGTCCCGCCGGTGGCCGTCAGCTTGTAGCCGGTCCCCGCCTTGTCGATGCTGAGGTTATTGAAGGTCGCAACCCCCGCGACCGCCGCCACCGTCGCCGTTCCCGACAACGTCCCCCCCGCGGGATTCGTGCCGATGGTCATCGTCACATTGCCGTTGAACGTCGTGACGAGGTTCGACGCGAGGTCCATCGCTTGTACTTGGATCGCGGGAGCGATGGCAATGCCCGCCGTCGCATTGCTCGGCTGCACGACGAAAACGAACGTGCTCGGCGGCCCGGGAACGATGGTGAACTGAGCGCTCGTGACGTTGAGCCCCGAGGAAGTTGCGCCGAGGGTGTACCCGGTCCCCGGACGGTTGACCGTCAGGCCCGTAAACACCGCCACGCCATTGCTGGCCGTCTGCGTCTTCGTCCCACCGAGCGTAGCTTGTCCGGGGTTGGTGGCCAACGAAATGGTCACCGGCCCGGTGTAGCTCGTGAGCACGTGCCCCGCGGCGTCGAGGGCGGAGACGCGAACCGCCGCGAGCGCCGTCACGGCATCGGTACTCGCCGGCTGGACAGTGAACTCGAGACTCTTGGGAACCGCCGGAGCCGTCGTCTCGGAATGACACGAGAACAGGAGCAGGGACAGGCACGCGACCGCCAACGGGCGTGCGATGTGGTGAGCAGCGGACGGAACTGTGCGCATACCAATCCCTCGAGCGAGAGCCGACGATTGTTTGTGCTTGGGGAGGCCGAAACTACCCATCCGGAACCGCCTGTCCAGTCCAAAACGTGCTGACAAGTCCCGGTCCTAATTGAAGTTGTGGCCGGGACACCGCCACCAAGAATGCAGGTCGGTTCCTCAGTGCGAGTGTGGTCTCCGCACCACAGGTGCCGGGTGTCAGGTGTCAGAGACCGACGCTGACACCTGGCCCCTGACACTTGCCATCAGTTGATGTTGAACGTCACGCTGGTCGCTGCGACCAATCCGGCGGCCGTGGCCTGCAGCGTGTAGCCGATACCTGCAAGACTGATGCTCAAGCCGCTGAAGACCGCGACGCCGTTTGCCGCCCCCACCGTCGTGGTCCCCGACAACGTGCCGCCGCCCGCGTTGTTGGCGATCGCGAGCGTCACGTTCCCCGTGAAGCCGGTCGCCTGGTTGCCGTGCGCATCGAATGCCGTTACCCGGATCGCGGGCGAGATCGTGGCGCCGGCCGTCGCGTTGGACGGCTGTACCGTGAAGAGCAGGGACGTCGCCTGGCCCGCGCTGATGCTGAATGCGTTGCTCGTGTCGGGGGCCAGGCCGGCCGCGCTGATGCCGAGGCGGTAGCCCGCGCTCGCCTGGTCGATCGTCAGGTCGTTGAAGTTCGCCACGCCGTTGGCGGCCGCGACCGTGGTCGTCCCCAACAAGACGCCACCTGCCGAGTTCGTGAGCAGCGCGATCGTCACGTTGCTGTTGAACGTCTTCACCGGGTTCCCCAGCGCGTCGCGCACCGTCGCCTGGATCGTCGGTCCGGTCGCGCCGGGGATGATGGACGCGGAGGCAGCGGATCCCGGGTGCACGGTGAACGTCACGCGCGCCGCCGCGCCCGGGTTGACGGTGAAGGGCGTGCTGGTCGCGCCCGACACGCCCGCCGCAACGGCGACGAGCCGGTACCCGGTGCCGCTGTTGTCGATGCTCAGGTTGGCGAACGTGGCGACGCCGGCGACGGCGTTCGCCGTCACGGTGCCGGAGAGGATCGCTCCCGTCGTTCCGGTCCCGGCGGAGATCGACAGCGTAACGGCGCCGCTGAAGCCGGTGGCGACGCCGCCCGTCGCGTCGCGTGCGGTCACTTTCACCGCCGGCGTGATACTCGTGCCCGCCGCCACGGACGACGGCTGCACCGAGAAGCCAAGCTGCGTTGCGCGGGCTGCCGTGACGTCGAAAGCGGCACTCGTCGCCCCGGTGAGACCGGTCGCCGCCGCCGACAGCGTGTAGCCGTTTCCCGCCTGGCTGATCGTCAGGTTGGAGAACGAGGCGACGCCGTTCACCGCGGCGACGGCGGCGGTGCCGCCCAGTACGCCGCTCCCCGGGTTCGCCGCAATGGCGACCGTGACGTTACCGCTGAACGCGGTGGCGGTGTTCCCCTGCGCGTCGCGGGCGGTGACCTCGATCTTGGGCGTGACCGCCGTCGCCACCGTCGTCGTCGAGGGCTGCAGCGTGTAGCTCAGCTGGGTGGCGCTGCCGGGATTGATCGTAAAGAAGGCGCTGGTCGCCGCGCTGAGGCTCGAGGCGGTGGCCGTGAGCTTGTACCCGACGGCAGCCTTGTCGACCGCCAGACCTTGGAACGTCGCCACTCCGGCCACAGCGGCCACCGTGGTCGTGCCCGAGAGCACGGCACCCGCCACTCCGGTCCCCGCCGTGATCGCGAGCGTCACGTTCCCCGTGAAGCTCGAGGCCGTCTGTCCCGAGGCGTCGCGCGCGGTCACGACGAGAGACGGCGAGAGCGCCGCCCCCGCCGTCGCAGGATCGGGCGGCTGCACGCTGAAGAACAGCTGCGTGCCGACGGACGCGATGATGTTGAACGCGGCGCTCGTGGCGCCGGTCAGCCCGGCGGCGGTCGCCGTCAACGTATAGCCCGTCCCGATGTTGCTGATGCCCAGCGTCTGGTAGCTCGCGACCCCATTCACCGCGGCGAGGGTGCGCGTCCCCGACAACGTGCCGCCGCCGGGGTTGGCGCCGATCGCCACCGTGATATTGCCGTTGAAGCCGGTGGCGACGTTGCCGAGCGCGTCGTGCACCGTGACTTTCACCGCCGGGGCGATGTTGGCGTTGGTGGTCGCCGTGCTCGGCTGCACCGTGAAGGCGAGCGCCGTGGGGGTGGCCGGTACGATGTTGAACGGCGCGCTCGTGACGCCGGTGAACCCGCCGCCGCTGGCAGAAAGGGTATAGCCGCTCGCCGCTCTGTCGATGCTCAGGTTCGCGAACGTCGCCACGCCACCCGACGCGGCCACCGTCGACAGACCCGAGAGCACACCTCCGGCCGGATTGGTCGCGATCGTGACCGTCACGGAACCGGAGAACGACGACACGGCGTTGCCGAAGGCGTCGCGTGCCGCGACGAGAATCGCCGGGGCCATCGCCGTTCCGGCGGTCGCGTTGGAGGGCTGCACCGTGAAGGCGAGGACCGTCGCCGCGCCGGCGCTGACGCCGAACGGCGTGCTCGTGGCGCCGGTCAGCGCGCCCGCCGAAACCGACAGCGTATACCCGGATCCCGCTTTGTCGATGCTCAGCCCGGCGAACGTGGCCACCCCCGACGCGGCAGCCACCGTCGTCAGCCCCGACAGGGTGCCGCCACCCGGATTGTTGCCGATCACCACGCTGACATTGCCGCTGAAGCTCTGGACCGGGTTGCCCTGGGCATCCTGCGCGGTCACCTGGATCGCGCCCAGGGATGTCCCGGCGACTGCGGAGACGGGTTCCACGGTGAACGCCAGTTTCGCGGGCGTTCCAACGCTGATGGTGAACGCCGTGCTCGCGGCCCCGGCGATTCCCGACGCGGTGGCCGAGAGCGTGTAGCCGGTGCCGGACTTGTCGATCTTCAGATCGGAGAAGGTCGCAATGCCAAGAACCGCCGCCACCGTGGTGGTCCCGGAGAGCGTAGCCCCCGCGGCGCCGCTGCCGGACGTAATCGTGAGTGTCACGTTCCCGGTAAACGTCGGATCGGTGTTGCCGGACGCGTCCTTCGCCGTCACCGAGACGGCGGGGGTGATGGTCGCCCCGGCCGCCGTCGTCGCGGGCTGGCTCGAGAAGATGAGATGACTCGGCGCCCCCGCGGTCACGTCGAACGACCCGCTGGTGGCGCTGGACGGCCCGGTCGCGGTTGCGCTCAGGGTGTACGCCAGCCCGGCCTTGTCGATGGCGAGATTGGGAAACGCAGCCACGCCGGCGACCGCGGCGACCGACCCCGTTCCCGACAACACACCCCCCGAGGGATTGTTGGCGATGGCGATCGCCACCGTGCCCGTGAAGCCCGTGGCGACGTTGCCGAGCGCGTCGTGCGCCGTGACTTCCACCTGCGGCGTGATCGCGGTTGCGGCCGCGACGTTGCTCGGCTGCACGCCGAAGACCAGCTGCAATGCCGTGCCGCCGCTGATGGAGAAGGGCCCGCACGAGGCCGACTGCAGCCCGGTGGCCGTCGCGGTCAGCGTATAGCCGCTGCCGCTCTTGTCGATGCTCAACCCGGAGAACGTGGCGACGCCCGCCGCCGCGCTGACCGTCGTCGTTCCGCTGAGTGCGCCGCCGCCGGGATTGGTGCCGATGGCCAGCGTCACGCTGCTGGTGAAACTCGTGACCGTCTGATTCGAGGCGTCGCGCGCGCTCACCTGAATCGCCGGGGTGATGGGGCTGCCGGCCGTCGTGTTGGTCGGCTGGACGGTACAAACCAGCTTGGCAGCGGTGGACGCGACGATGTCGAACGCCGCG
>DASTHG010000119.1:0-9845 GCA_035718325.1 Gemmatimonadales bacterium
GACGATCTCTCGAGCGATCTGCGGTGCGGCCGCGACCCGCTCGCCGACAACGAAGAAGGTCGCGGTCGCTCCGAGCTCTGCCAGAGCGTCGAGGAGCGGCGGCGTGTAGACGGGGTCCGGCCCGTCGTCGAAGGTGAGGGCCACCCCGGCTTCCGCCGGAATCCGCCTCAGGCCCGGGGTCTCTCGCCAACGCCGCCGCCGCGACGGGCTCAGGTCGTAGAGCCGCTGCCGGATCGGTCGTGGGATGGCGCGGCGGAGTTGACGGCGGTCGGGCATCTGCATGGAGGCAACGCTCTCGCTGGCCAGCTCCACTGTCGGGGCGCCGGTCGGGGAACTGTAGCCGTAAACGCTGCGTAGACTGCCGGCGTGGCAGGCCGAGGATTGCGAAACCGCTCCAGGCGGGCGATCTTCCTCTGCTACCACTCGGTGGCCGCGGAGGGCCCCCGTTACCTGACGCTTCCCCCGCGGCTCTTCGAGCGCCAGCTGGCGGAGCTGGGCCGCCTAGGCCTGCGCAGCGGCGATCTCGGGGCGCTTGCTGCCGTCGCCGAGGGCCGCCGGATCGAGCCGACTGCTTTCCTCACCTTTGACGACGGGTTCCGGGACAACTACGAGACCGTGATGCCGTTGCTGCGCGAGTATGGCCACCGCGCCTTCGTCTTCGTGCTGCCGCCTCTGGTTGACGGGGGCGCGCCGCTCTTATGGCCCGAGGTCGTCCACGATGTCAGCCGATACCCGTCGATGCGGTCGGTCACCTGGCCGATGTTGGAGGAGATGAAGGACGCGGGCTTCGAGGTTGGCAGTCACACCCTCTCCCACGCGCATCTGCCGGGCCTGTCCGACGAGGCCCTTCGGGAGGAGCTGTGGGACTCCCGGATGCGGATTCGGGAGCGTCTCGGCCGCTGCGAGACGCTGGCCTACCCCTTCGGCGAGTGGAGCCAACGGGTCGCGGCGGCGGCTGCCGATTGCGGCTACAGCTACGCGTTCAGCCTGCCGACAAAGAGCGGGCAGCGCCATGCGACTCCTCTCTCCATTCCGCGAATCAACGTCGACTACCGCGACAGCGGCTTTCGCTTTGCCGCCAAGCTGTCATCCTCCGGTCGCCGCCTCTACCTGTCTGCGGTGGCACGCCGCGCAAGCCGGCGCAGGCGGTAGGCGCAGCGGCCATGAAGCCGGTCCGCCATCCTTTGCGAGGAAGGCATGACCGAGACCTCGTCGAATGAGCGACCCGTGAAAAGTCAGGAGGGGGTGATCGAGCAGGCGCTGCGGATAGTGCGGCGCCGAAAGTGGATCGTGCTTCAGGCCGCGATCGTCGTCCCGCTGCTCGCCCTGCTGCTCTCGGTGGCGCAGCACAAGCAGTACACGGCTACGGCGACCCTGCTCTTCCGCCAGCCGCCCATCTCGCTGGCGAGCGGCTCCAACGTCATCGATCCGACCCGCGAAGCTGCCACGAACGGCAAGCTGGTGGCGCTTCCGGTGGTCGCCGAACAGGCGGCCAAGGCGCTCGACCACGATTTCACCGCGGGCGAAGTCCTCGCCAGCGTAAGCGTCGAACCGAGCAGCGAAGCCGATACCGCCACGATCTCCGCGACCACGGACTCGCCGAGCCGGTCGGCGGCGATCGCGAACGCATACGGGAACGCCTACATCAAGTTCCGCCGCGAAGCCGACCGCGCGCAGGTCCAGAACGCGATCGAAATCGCCGAAGCCAGCCTCGCGAGCCTGTCGCCGACCGTGCGCGCCGGCTCGGAGGGGGAAGCCCTCGGTAAGCAGCTTGACCAGCTGAAGCTGACCCAGGCGCTGCAGACCGGGGGCGCGGAGCTGGTGCAGCGCGCTGCGCCGCCGTCTCACCCATCGTCTCCAAAGCCGGCCCTCAACGTCGCCCTCGGCCTGGTGCTGGGCCTGCTGCTCGGCTTCGCCATCGCGGCGCTGCTGGAGCGGATCGACCGGCGCATCCGCAAGGTCGAGGAGCTCGAGGAGATCTACGGACTGCCGATCCTGGCTCGCATCCCACGAAGCTCGAAGCTGGCGGCCAGGGCCACGAACCGGCTCGCGTCCCAAACGGCCGAGGGCGAGGCCTTTCGCGTGCTGCGTACCAACCTGCGCTTCTTCGACGTCAATCGCGGCCTTCGGTCGATCCTCATGGTGAGCCCCGCGGAGGGCGACGGCAAGTCAACCGTGGCACGAGGCCTGGCGACCACGATGGCCGAGATGGGCGACGACGTCATCCTCGTCGAGGCGGATCTCCACAAGGCGGGTGAGTACCGGGATGTCACGGGCAGCCCCGCCAAAGGCCTGTCGAACGTCCTCGCGGGACTGCCCCTCGAGAGTGCGCTGCTCAACATCGATCTGCCCAAGTCAGGATCTTCGGAGCCGCGCTCGCTGACGGTTCTTCCCAGCGGTCCGATCCCTCCCAATCCGCAGGAGCTGCTGGAGAGCGAGCGGATGAGGGACGTGCTCGCGCAACTCCATGAGTCGTTCGGGATCGTGATCCTCGACAGCCCCGCATTGAGTGCCGTCGGCGACGTCCTCACGCTTGCGCCGGAGGTTTCCGGGATCGTCGTGGTGGGTGGGCTCGGCAAAACCACACGCGACGAGGGGCAGGAGCTGCGCAAGCAGTTCTTGCTGCTCGGCCGGCAGCCGATCGGGGTGATCGCCAACTTCGTGGAGCCAGACCGTGGCAGGTACTCGCACTATTACCGCCCCGAGTCGGTCGTCAGCGCCGAGTCGAGTCGTTGAGCCGCTGCGGGTCGTCGCCTTCGGCGGCGCTCTGCTGGTCCTCGAGCTCCTAGCCGCGCACGCGATAGTCAGCGCGGACGTTCGCGTCTTCGCGCTCTTCGTGCTGGTCGCAGCCGCCGCCTTCGTGTTGCGCTTTCCACTCGCGACCGCGCTGGTCATGTTCGGCCTGACCGACTTCATCTTCTATGCCACCTTCTTCTCCTATCCGCTCGGCTCGGTCAGTGTGCGGCCGCACGAGGTGGCACTGGCGGCGCTGCTGCTGCTGGCTGCCGTCCGCCCGGTCAGGCGGACGTGGGGAGGCACGGCCGGCGCCGCTCTCGCCGCGTTCCTGGCTCTCGTGACCGTCTCTGCGCTCCTCGCGATCTACGCGGGCAGGACGACGTCGTCGGAAGCGCTCAGCTGGGCACGGCCGTTCGCGATGCTGGCTTTCTTCTGGGTAATCGTACGGCTCTTCCCGACGCCGGAGCAGCGGAGGACCCTGCTGACCGGCGTCGCCGCGATCGCCGCGGGGACCGGTGTGGTGGCCCTCGTGGTCGCCCTTGGGGCCGGCTTCGGACATTCGCTGGAGGCTCCCGGCGGCGAAACGATCCGCGCGCAGGGCTCGATCGAGCGCGTCCGGCTGGCGGGTCTCTCGGCCGGCTACGCCCTCTTCTGGTTCGCCGTCGTGCAGATGGTCGCCGGCCGCGGCGCGAGGCGCCTCGCCTGGGCTTTGATCCTGGGCGGCATCGTGCTCGACATCGTGGTCAGCTTCAACCGCAACATGTGGATCGGCCTCGCGATCGGCTTGATCCTGATGGCGGTGCTTGGAGGCGCCCGCCTGCGCAACCGCCTGCTGGCGGCGGTCGCGGTAGGGATTGCCGGCATGGCCATGCTGGGGATATTCGGGGCCTCGACCAACAGCAACAGCTCCGTGGTCGGTCCCGTCATCAAGCGAGGGGAAACGCTTCTGCACTTGCGGAAGACCGAGCAGGAAAGCTCGCTCGCCGACCGCTTCCGGGAGACGCGGGCGGCCTGGAAGGTCGCCGAAGACCATCTCGCGATCGGGGTCGGCGCCGGTGCCCCGTTCGGAGTCTTCTCCACCGAACAGGTGGGGTCGGGTGAATTCGTCACCGGCTTCCGGCGCTCCCCCCAGCTCTTCCTCCACAACCAGTACCTCTACCTGCTGCTGATCGCCGGCATCCCGGGTCTGCTGGCGTTCCTGCTCTTTCTCGGGACGCCGGTCAGGTACGCGTTCGGGCGCCGGCCGCGCGATCCCGCCGTGGCCGCCTGTGGGGTGGGTATCGCCCTGATCATGATCAGCTCGGTGGTGGCGATCTACTTCAGCGTCGAGGACATGACGGCGGTGCTCGGCCTGCTCGCCGGCGTGGTGGTGGCCGACGCCGAGGGCCGCGGCGCCGAAGGCCGGCGCTCGGGGCTGGTCGCGTGAGCCGCGACAGCTCGCTGTTCAAGAACACGCTCGCGCAGTCGGCGAGCGTGCTCGCCGGCTACGTGTTCAGCTTCGTGCTGGCGCCGATCATGATCGCGCGCCTCGGTCTCGACCAGTTCGGCGTCTGGGCCGTCACCGGGGCCCTCGCCACCTATGCCGGCCTGCTCGACCTGGGCATCGGCCGCTCGCTCTCGCGCTTCGTCGCCGTCTTCGACGCCGGCGGTCGCGACCGGGCGATTCGCGAATGCGTCGGGCTGGGGCTGATGTCGGTGACCACGGTCGGCGCTCTCGCGGCGGCTGCGGCGGCCGCCAGCGCACCGATCCTGAGCGAACAGATCGGCGTCCTCTCGACGGCGCAGATGCGGCTCGTGGCGCTCTCCTCGGTGGCGATATGGACGCTCAACGGCTACAGCAGCGTGCTCAGCGCGGTGGCGATCGGCAAGCGTCGCATGGTGCCGCCCAACGTGGCCGGGACGATCGGCATCAGCGTCAACTTCGCCTTCAGCGTCGCGGCTCTCGCGGCCAGCACCCACCTCGCCGTCTACGCGGCCGCCAACGCCGCGGCCAGCCTGGTCGCGATCGTCCCCTCGTTCTTCGCCATGCGCTACCTGTGGAAGGCTCCCTACTTCGGCATGCCATCGCGCGCGCTGGCCAAGGAGGTGCTCGTCTTCGGCGTCAAGAACCAGGTCGGCTGGCTCGCCGACCTCGTCAACTTCCAGACCGACAAAGTCGTGATCGCGCTGATCGTCGACGTGCGCGCCGCTGCCGTCTACGAGATCGCCTCCAGGGTGGTGATGGGCGTGCGCGGCGCCGCGATCCTCACCCTCTCGGCGATGATCCCGACGACGGCGGCGCAGCTGGTTAGGGAAGGGCGCGAGGTGATCGGCGACGTCTATCGCCGCTACACGCTTCGCAGCTGCTCGATCGCCTTCCCGCTCTTCATGTTCGCCTCGGTCAGCGCGCCGTTCCTGCTCGTCGCCTGGCTCGGCAAAGCGCCCGGCGACTCGGCGTTGATCGTGCCGCTGCTCACCCTGGCCTACGTGGCCCATTTCACGACCGGCGGCGGCTCGACGATCTCGATCGGCGCCGGCCGTCCCGGCATGGTCTCCGCCAACTCGCTGCTGATCGCCGTCCTCAACGTCGCGCTGACCGTCGCCCTCGCCCCCTGGCTGGGGCTCTGGGGAGTCGTGCTCGGCACCTTCCTTGCGCTCCTGCTCGGCAGCATCCGCTTCACGCAGCGGTTCCTGAAGCTCTTCGACCTTCCCTGGCGGGACTTCTTCGCCGGTGTGCTGCCACCCGGTGCCCTCGCCTCGCTGCTCGCCGTGCCGCCGGCGCTGCTCGCGCTTGCGGTTGGAACGCCCGCCGGGCGGGCCGGCGCCGTCGTCCTGCTCGCCGTCGCGGCGCTGGCGTACATCCCGGCGTACTGGCTGGTCGCGAGCAGGCGCCGCTACCTTCCCGAGCGGCTCCGGATCCGCCTGCCAAGCCGAGGCCAGTCCGTCGAGTCCACCGTATGAGCCCGCGCGTCAGCGTCGTCACCCCGACCTACCAGCGCGCGGCGACCCTGCCGCGGCTGTACGACAGCCTGCTGCGACAGAGCTTCCACGATTTCGAGTGGGTCGTCGTCGACGACGGCTCCAGCGACGACACCGGCTCGCTCGTGCGGCGCTGGGCTGCCGAGGCGCCCTTTCGCATCGACTACGTGCGCCAGGCCAACCAGGGCAAACACGTGGCGGTGAACCGCGGCGTTGAGCGATCCACCGGGGAGTTCTGCGCGCTGATGGACTCCGACGACTGGTACGCGCCACAGGCGCTCGAACGGATGGTCGCCAGCTGGGAGACGATCCCGGTCGAGCGGCGCGAGGGCTTCGCCGCCGTGGAAGGCCTCTGCGCATATCGGGACGGCGAGCTGGTCGGCGACCGCTTCCCGGCCGACGTCTTCGATTCGAACAGCTTCGAGGTCCTGACCGTGCACGGCATCCGCGGCGACAGCATCGGGATGTATCGCCGCGACGTCCTCGGTCGGTACCCGTTTCCGGAGGACCTGGGGTGGCACGTGAAACCGGCTCTCGTGTGGAACCGGATAGCGGCGCGTTGGTCGACGCGCTTCGTCAACGAGGTCTGGGCGTACAAGGAGTACCTGCCGGGTGGCCTGACCATGCGCATGGGTCGGCTGCAACTGAGCTTTCCGGCCGCCCAGCTCGTCTACTGGCGGGAGTTCGCCGGGATGCCAAGGCGGATGCGCCTCCGGGAACGCGTTCGCGCCCATGCCAACCACGTGCGTTTCGCGCTGCATTGCCGCCATGCTCCGCGGCGCCAGCTCGGCGAATCGCCGAACCGGGCGCTGACGGTGCTGGTGTGGCCGCTGGGGCTGCTCCTCTACGCCCGCGACCGGTGGCGCCTCGCCAAGGAGGATGACGACGCCGGCTGACCATCCCCCCACGGGTCGCCCTCCTTTGGGAGTGGTCGTGCTCGCCTACGGTGCCGGTGGGGAGCACCGGCAGCTGATGGCGACGCTTCGCGCCGAGGGCGTGGCGTGCGAGGACGTCGTGATCGTCCACAACCCATCCGCCCCGGGGGAGCCGTCGCCGGCAGTTCCCTCCGGCTGTGAGCTCGTCGAGGCGGAGCGCAATCTCGGCTACGCGGGGGGGATGAACCTCGGGATCGCGCGCCAGCGCGAACGGGGCGCTGACCTGATCCTGCTGCTCACGCACGACGTGCGGCTTCGACACGGTGCCCTCGAGCTGTTGACCGACGCCGCCCGGCGCAACCCCGCTCACGGCGTGCTGGGTCCCGCGTTGGTCTGGCCGGACAGCGACCGGCCCTTCTCCTTCGGAGGGATAACCCGCGCCGACGGCTCGAACGCCCACGTCAGGGAGCGACCGGCCTCGATCGCGGACGGAGTCTTCGAGACGGACTGGGTAGACGGCGGGGCGATGCTGTTGAGGGCCGAGGCGCTCGACCGGGTGGGGTCCTTCGACGAGCGCTTCTGGGCCTACTGCGAGGAGGCCGAGCTGTGCCTGCGGATGCGGCGCGCCGGCCACCGGGTCGGCGTCGTCGTCGGCGCCCTCGCCGAGCAGGCCCCCGGCGGCACGAAGCGGCCCGGCGCCTGGGCTTACCTGATCTCCCGCAATGGCATCGCCTTCTCGCGGCGCGCGGCTGGCCTGCGCGGCATGGCAAAGGCAACCGCCGGCGCCGGCGCCCGCGCCGGGCTCAACTTCCTGCGAGCCGGTCTGCGGGCGGCGCGCCTGCGCCGGGGCGATCCCGGCGAGCCCTGGGCGCTCGCCGTTGGCATCGCCCGCGGCACGCTCGACTATTTCCGCGGTCGTTGGGGCCCACCGCCCGCCGACCTCCCCGGAATGGGCGACCTCCGCAACGCCTAGAGGCGCCGAGGCGAGAGCCTCTGAGGGCTCCGGCGCGCCGACCTGGCGAGACTATGCTAGCCGCGTGTCGTCGCGCCCTCTGAAGCTGCTGTTCGTCATCAACCACCTCTTTCCCACCGGCGGGGCGGAGATCCAGCTAACTCATCTCGCCAAGGGGCTGGCGGAGCGGGGGCATGATGTCACCGTGTGTTGCATCGATAGCTGGTCGATCGATCCACACTCTTTGGAAGCGAGCGGCGTCCAGCTGGTTGCTCTCCAAGCGGGTACGCGACTGTGCCGCATCGCCGCCATGCCCCGCCTGACGCGACTTGCACGACGCGTCGACGTGGTGCAGTGCACGATGTGGGACGCGAGCCTCTGGGGAAGGATCGCGGCGGCCCTGGCACGACGGCCGGTGATCGTCGCCGACCACGCAACCGACCGCTCGATGCAGGTTTCCTCTCGAGGGGCGCCGCGCGCAGGCTGGATCGAGCGGCACAATCGGATGCTGGACCGGTTCACCTTCGCCACCGTCGCGTGCGCGACCTCCCAGTGGCCCGTGCTCGTCGGCGAAGGGATCGATGCCGACAAGATCGTGCACATACCGAACGGTGTCCCGATCGGGGAGCTGAGGCGCGCCGCCGACCGCGGCCTGCCGCGGGATTCGGTCGGCCTGCCGGAGCACGCCTTGGTTGCGCTGCATGTGGGGGTGTTCCGGCAGGAGAAGAATCAGGTGGGGGCGCTGGAAGCCGTTGCGCGTGCGCGTGAGGAGATTCCGAACATCGAGCTCGTGTTCGTCGGAACCGGTGCGACACGGCAAGAAGTCGAAGCGCGAGCGGGGGAGATGGGCGCGACTGCCTGGACGCACTTCCTGGGGGTGAGGGGCGATGTTCCGGCGCTACTGGGGCTGGCTGACGTGATGATCTCGCCTTCGCGCGCCGACGCGATGCCGATGACGATCCTCGAGGCGATGGCCGTCGGAACCCCGATCGTCGCCACCGATGTCGGGGACGTCGCGGAAATGGTCGACGGCGCCGGCATCGTGGTACCGCCCGGTGACGCCCGGGTGTTCGCGGACGCGCTGGTGCACGTGCTTTCCGACGCGCAGCTCCGATCCGATCTGGCCGATGCCGGCCGAAAGCAGGCCCGTCGCTTCGATTCGTTTGCGATGGTCGAGAGCTACGCGGCGCTCTTCGAGGCCGCCGTATCCGGCACGACGCCGCCCTCCACGCCGGTCGTCGTCCCCTAGGCCCGGAGGACGAGCGCAGCGTGAGGCCGTCTCCCATTCAGTCGTCCAGCCTGAATACGGCAGCCGCCGGGGCCCCGGGGAGCCTACGGGTGTGGTTGGCGTGCGACTGGTTCGTGAAGTACACGGCGGGGCTCGCCCAGGGCCTTGCACAGCATGGCTGTGGCGTCGTGCTCGTCACACGCGACCACGACGAGGAGTTCGGAGGGAAGCAGGGCGCCATGCGGGACTTTGTGAGCCGAACGCTCGCCGGCAGGGCTCAACACCTGGAGCTCCCGGGACGCGTGCGCGACCGGTCGGGCCCCCGAGCGATCGCCACGATTCGTGGGGTCAGATGGCGATGGCAGCCGGACGTCGTCCACGTGCAGGATTCCATCTCCAACGATCCGCGATTGTGGCTGGCTTCGAGCCTGACGGCCGGGCGCTATGCGCTGACGATTCACGATCCGCTGCGACATCCCGGCGACCGACCCCCATCCCAGTCGGCTCGCCTCCTGCAGCGCATTCTGAGGCGACGAGCCGGGTTGGTGTTCGTGCACTCGGAACGGCTCGCGGATGAGGTGAGGTCCAGCGGGGTCGTGAGCGCTCCGATCGAGGTCGTTCCCCACGGCATCGGGGAGGGCTCCCCATCTCCACTGCCGCGGAAGCCCAGACTGCTCTTCTTCGGGCGAATCTCGCACTACAAGGGGTTGGACACGCTCTTCGAGGCCATGCCTCTCGTTTGGGATCGCCAGCCGGAAGCGATTTTGACGGTCGCGGGGGAAGGCCAGGTGCCGGCGCACCCGGTCCTCGCCGACCGGAGGATCGAGCTGCGGCCGGGCCATGTGCCCGAGGCGGAAGTGCCGGGACTGTTCCGGGAATGCACCTGCGTCGTGCTGCCATACCGCCAGGCGAGCCAGAGCGGGGTCGGATCGCTGGCCAAGCAGTTTGGGCGCCCAGTGGTCGCGACCCGCACGGGCGGCTTATCGGAGCTGGTTGACGATCGCTGGGGACGCCTCGCGCCACCGGAGGATCCGGTGGCGCTCGCTGCCGCGATCGCCGAGGTCCTCGGCACGCCCGGCCTGGCCGAGGAGATGGC
>DASTHG010000120.1:0-8111 GCA_035718325.1 Gemmatimonadales bacterium
TCCAGGCGTACCACGGGCGATCGGCGTAGGCTCTGGGATCGGGGAGCCAGTCGACGAGCGTCGTGGCGCTGACGTTCTCCATCCCGCCGAAGAAATCGGCGACCGTGGTTTGCGCGTACTTCGCCCACGGGTAGGGCACGCCGGTGAGCCGCGAGTACACGTCGATCATATTCGGGGTGTCGCGGAACAGCGGCCGCGCCAGGGCGCTGTCCTCGCGGTAGACGTAGTAGTCGACCGGCGTGTTCTGCCAGGTGTCGTGGATCTTGACGAGTGGTGCGACGATCAGCGAGACGAGATAGGTGGCGCTCGGCTTGTCCTGACGCCACGTCATGGTGCGGGTCCCGTCGACGTTCCTGCGATCGGCGCCGAGTCGTCCGTTCGAGACCGCCGTGAACCCCGCCGGCACCGTCGCCTCGAGCGTCCACGTCATCTTGTCGTTCGGAAAGTCGTAGGTCGGGAACCAGTAGTGGTTGTCGTGGTCCTCGCCCTGGCTCCAGATCTGACGCGGGCGGTGCGGCCGTCCCTCCGGCTCGATAAAGGTGAGGCCGTGCCCACTCTCGATCCGGGCGTGGTAGGTGATGGTGAAGCGGCTCGTGTCGTGAAAGGGAATCGGCACCGCGGGAAACACCACGAGCGAATCGCCATGACGGGCAAAGCGGAGCGTGCGACCCGCGAGATCGACGATACGGCTGATCTCGAGTTTTGCCCCCGCATCGAGGATGATCGAGTCCAGCCCGGGGCGCTGGGCGACGTAGGTCGTCACGACGGAGCCGTCGAACGACGTGGAGTCCCAGTCGAATGCGCGGACGGCGATGTCCTGATTCACCAGGTCGTAGTCGTGCGAACGGCTGTAATGGTCGTTCGCCATCAGCTCGGCGTTGCTCTGCGCGGCGAGAGAGCCGGCAGGGCCGGCGAGTGCGACGTAGCAGAGCAGCGGAACCGCGAATCGCATCGAGCTCCCGGCGCCGATTACGGCTGGGTATTCGGATCCGAGGACGTCATCGGCTCCGGCTTCTCGTCGGCGTGCTCGCGGCGGCGCTCCTCGTCACGCCACTTCTTATAGGACTTCATCTGGCCGGAGCTGAGAAACGTCTTGAGGTGGTTGTCGAACCGGTCGTCGGCCTTGGCGAGCGAGTCGCCCAGCGTCTGCAGCACCGGGACGTACAGCCGGGCGGACAGCCGGTCACCGCTCTCGCGCGCACCGTCGATCGCACTGCGCGCGGCCTTCGCGCTGTCGCGGATCGCGGAGGTCGCGTCCATGAACGAGTCGTAGAGGAAGCGGTACTTCTCCGCCTGCACCGTGTCGAGCTCGAAGCGGTCGACGAAAAAGTCCGGGATCGGCGGGCCCTCGAGCTGGTTGGCGGTGGGCAGCTTGCGCGTCGGATCGACGCCGCGCCGATACCCCCCCATCCCGCCGGCTCCCGGTCCCCCCATCCCGCCCCCGTACCCCGGCACCTGAGCCGCTGCCGCCGCCGTGAGCAACAGGCCGCCGGCCGCGACCACCGGCCACAGACGATGAATACGCATCGCTCGTTCTCCTTCCACTAAGACGACGTGGCGCAGGTCACATCAGGTTGTCCCCGCCCACGGCCATCGTTCCTTCAATCAATATGTACCGCTTCCGCGCGTCCTTCGCTGCGCTGCCCCTTCTCTTGGCGGGGTGCGCCGCCACGCCCACCGCCGGCGGTCCGGGCCCGAATGGGGGCAGCGGGCCGGGACTGGGCCCCAACGCGAGTCTCGAGGGGCGGCGTCCGTTTCCAGCCGACAATCCCTGGAACACAGCCGTCGACCAGGAGCCGGTGGATCCGAGCTCCGATACGTTGATCGCGAGCATCGGGCTGACCCGGGGCCTGCACCCCGACTTCGGCGCCGACTACAACGGCGGGCCGTTCGGGATTCCCTACATCGTGGTCGGCGGTACAACGCCGGGGATCAGCGTCACCTTCGACTATGCCGACGAGAGCGATCCCGGGCCCTATCCGATCCCCGCCGACGCGCCGATCGAGGGCGGAGCCGCCGCGAGTGGGGACCGGCACGTGCTGGTGATCGATCGCGATCATTGGAAACTGTACGAGCTGTTCGCCGCCTACCCCGTCGCGGGATCCGCGAGCTGGACTGCCGGATCGGGCGCAATCTTCGATCTCGGCTCCGACGCCCTGCGCCCGGCTGGCTGGACGTCTGCCGACGCGGCCGGCCTGCCGATCTTCCCCGGCCTGGTGCGCTACGATGAGGTGGTGGAACAGGGTGCCATCCTGCACGCGCTGCGGTTCACCGTGAGCCACACGCGTCACGGATACGTCTACCCCGCACGTCACTATGCGAGTTCCGACACCAGCTCCTTCGTCCCGCCGATGGGGATGCGCGTTCGGCTCAAGGCGTCCTACGACATTTCCGGCTACCCGCCGAGCGCGCGCGTGATCCTGCAGGCATTGAAGACCTACGGTATGATCGTCGCCGACAATGGCAGCGATTGGTTCATCTCGGGCGCCCCCGACGCGCGCTGGAACGACGCCGAGCTCAACACACTGAAGCAGGTGCAAGGGAGCAACTTCGAAGTGGTGCGCATGGGGACGATCGTGAACCAGTGAAGACAAAGCGCCCGCTCGACCCCAGGCAGGTGGATCGAGCGGGCGCTGCAGCCGCCGCGACTGCTAGGAAACGCGGCGGAGGTAGAACGTCGGAGCCGCTGCGCCGATCTCCGGGCGCCGCACCGGCGCCGCGATGGTGCCAAGCAGCCTTCCCGCGGGATCGTGCAGACAATAATCACGCATCAGCGCCACGACGCCCGGGCTGGCGGGACCAGGCCTGAGGCTTTGGGTGATCGACATCGTCGCGAATGGGGACATCGGGCGCTCCCGGCTATCGGTTCACTCCATTGGATGCCGGGAGGCGATAAAGGGTTGCGCTACTCCTCCTGCAGCCGGTCCAGCGCGTAGCGCAGGCGGACGATGGCGCTCTCGAGGGAGCGCCGCTCGTCATCCGGCGGCGCACGGCGGTCGATGATCTCCGTGATGAGCCGCAGCGCCTCGCGGATCTGGCCCTCCGCCGACAGCACCGCGAGCCGCCGCTCGAGCCCGGTGCGGCGATCACCGTTGCTGCGTCGCTCGACGGTGGTGCGCTCGCCACGAACCGATGCGCGGCGATCGACGGCCCGGCGGTCTCTCGAGCCGCGGCGTTCGTGGGGGGCGGTCATGACCCCAATCTGACACGAAATATGGGGCTTGGCGAATGCGCCTCACGTCTCCGACCACACCGCCAGCTCGTTGCCGCTGGGATCAGCAAAGTGAAATCGGCGGCCCCCCGGGAAGCTGAAAATCGGCTTTACGATCGTCGCCCCGGCCTGCCGCACCTTCGCCTCGATGGCCTCCAGCTTGTCGGCGTAGATCACGACCAGCGGGCCGCCCTTGGCGACCTTGCCGTCCTTCGTGAACCCACCGGCCAGCCGCCCATCTTCGAAGCTCGTGTAATCGGGTCCGTAATCGGTGAATTTCCAGCCGAAGGCGTCGCTGTAGAAACGCTTCGTCGCCGCGATGTCTGTGGCGGGAAGCTCGATGTAGTCGATGCGACGGTCGCGCTCCATACGGTCTCCGTGCGAAGGGGAGCGCCGAATCTAGGCGGGGAGGGGGTCCTCGTCTTGAACAATTCCGACACGCCGCTCCGCGGCATACCGGGCCGGGGTCACCCCCGCCAGGCGCTTGAACTCCCGCACGAAGTGCGGCTGGTCGGCGTAGCCGGCGCCCACGGCGAGGGCCGCGCCGGGACGCGCGCTGCGGCGACCGATCTCGCGCACCGCCCCGAGGAAGCGCACGACGCGCGCGAAGCGCTTGGGGGAGAGGCCGATCGCGACGTCGAAGACGCGCTCCAGCCGCCGCTCGCCCACGCCCAGCGCCTGCGCCGCGGCGCGCACGCCGATGCCGCCGCGCGTGCGGCGCATCAACACGACCGCGCGCTGAATCAGGTCGTCGTCGCTCCAAGCTGCGGCGCGGTTGGCGAGGAGCAGTCGCTCGAGCACGCCGACGCGATCTTCCGGGAGGACCGTCGCCACAGCGTCGATGAACGACCCGGCGCGAGCACCCCACAGCGCGTCGAGCGCGACGTGTCGGTCCGCCAGCTCGTGCAGCGGCTGGCGGAGAAACGGGAGCGCCCCGCCGGGCCGGAAGCGTACGCCCAGCAGATCGACATGTCCCGCGAGCGGCACGACGTCGGCGCGGCGCATCACGCCGACCACGAACGATCGCGGCTCGGCCGAGAGGTCGAGGATGATGTCGTTCGACCCGTCGGGGAGGATGCGCGACTTCCAGGGCGGCGCCGCGCGGGCGGTGAGCGCCCAGTAGCACTCGACGTACGGCGCCAGGGCCGCACCGGGTGGCCGACGAGTGAACCGGGGTGTGCGGGGGTCCACGCTGGCAATGTACGCTGCCGGCGTGCCGGTCGCGCTAGCGCGGTCGACCGTGAGCCGGAGCGGTGATCGTGGGCGGGGGCGCCGGCGCCTTGGTGAAATCGAAGCAGTCCGCCATATCGTCCGCAGCGGCGTCACGCGCGTTCAGGGGTTTCAGGCGAAACGTCGTCTCGCAGAATTTCAGCAGGCTGACGTGCGAGTGGCGCACGTGGGAGATGTACCCCGGCCTGGCATAGGGGCCAAGGACGAGGCAGCCCACGCGCGAGCCGTAGCGGAACTGCGTCCCGTCCTTCCACTGCTCGGCGAACGGCGGGTCGACGTGGTCGAACCAGCCACCCCAGTCGTCCCACGTGATGAAGACGACGGTGTTCGCCCACAGGCCACCGCGCACGATGGCGTCCACCTGCTGCACCGTCCACGCCATCCCGTGCGTGACGTCGCCGACCAGCGGATTGCTTTCATCCGAGGGATCGGGGGGATGCTCGCTGGCGTCGTGCGGGGCGTACACCCAGGACACGGTGGGCAGCTTTCCCGCCGCCGCGTCCACGGCGAACTGCGCCGAGGGGACCGTGTGCCGGCCGTGCAGCGAGGTGAAGAAGTCGAAGGCGTAGCCGCCGTAGTTCCGCCAGGTGCGTTTCGCTTTCTCGAGTGCGACCGGCAGCGTCGGCAGGTCGAACAGCGGCTCCCCCGGCGCCAGCCGATAGCGTGGCGGATTGTCGATCACCGGCGACGCCGCCGCGATCAACATGAGATGATTGGGCGTCGAAGGCCCGGCGACATCGGTGAAGTATTGATCGCACAGCGTGAACTGACGAGCGTAGGCGAAGTATGCGGGAATATCCTGCTCCGTAAACTGCTCCCGGACGGCTGTCGTCGCCCGGGTCAGCCACGCGCCGTGGCGGTGGTCGGGGTCCTTGTGCGGCGGGTTGGCAGACCGGGGGAGGTGATGGCCGTCGGCGCCCGGAAAGGCGCCGAAATAATTGTCGAAGGTGTGATTCTCCTTGATGATGAGAACCACGTGCTGCACCGGACGGGCAGGCTTGGGACGCCGGGAGGGTGGCGGAGCGGGCTTACGGCGGGATGGCATGGCGGTGTGCGCTTTAGTAAGACGACACCGCCAACGCCGATCCCGTCACAACGGGCTACAACTGCTCGCCGCGCGAGCGCTCCCAGTTGACGAAGAGGAACCCGCCGGGGGCGTCGAACTTCGGCTCACCCGGGCCGGGCAGAATCTGGAGCTGCAGCTCGTCGACCGTGTTCTTCGAGCAGTCCCAGCAGGCCAGGGCAAAGTCGCCGTCCCGCCGGGTGCGCGACAACAGCATCACATGCACCATGGCGTTGTCGGTCACCAACGCGCCGTTCTTGTACAGGTGGCCGACCGCCCACAGGGCCACCGCGCTGTTGATCGTGGGGACGAGCGGCGTGTGCACCTGGGTGATGCCGTGGTAGTACAGCCCGAGGATCACGCCGCCGAAGCGCGGGTGATGTGGCACGTCCTTGGTTTGCACACGATCCAACACGAGCTTCCAGCGAGCGCCGTCCTGTGTCGTGAAGGTGGCCGTGCCATCGACCGAGTCGCGGATGGCGCCCTTGTCCCAGGCCGCGAAGGTGAACGAGCCGGAGATCGGGGCGACGTTGTTCGAGTAAGGTCCGTTCTTCACCTGCGACTCGAGGCCCTCACGCTCGTCGCCGAAGGCCTGGAGGATCGGCGCCGCGCTGTCGGGAAAGGGGAACGGACCGGGGAGGATCTGGATCACCGGGCCGCCACTCACGACGCGGATCGCTTTTGCCGGGGTGTCGTGTATCTCGTCCACGGAGGCCGCTGCGGCACCAGCGCCGCTCCCGCCTACCACCAACCGTGCGACCATCCCGAGTTTCTTGTGCGACCCTTCGCCGACCGGGCAGTACACCTCGTACGTGCCGGCCCGCAACGTGAGGGCGATGCTGGCGCTGTCGCCCGGCTGAATCTGGCGCGTCTCGCGCTCGATTCCCTGGCCTTCGATTTCGAAGGCGTGGGGGATATTGCCCTGGTTGGCAACCGAGAAGCGCACCGGCCCGGCCGCGACGGCCTGGACCGAGAGACGCACCGTCCATTCGGACAGCGTGACGCGCACCGGGTCTGGCGCCGTCAACAGGGCGGGGATCAGGAGCAGGGAGATCATGGACTCACCTTCCGTTCGGGGAAACGTGATCTGCGAATGCCCCGAAGACTCCCGTGCCCGCGGGTCTATTCCCGTGGGAATAAACCGGCGGCGGACGAGGTCTGGACGTGGAGGTCTATCCGGGCTGGAGCGGTGAGGCGAGAATACTGCGCGTGGAGCGAGATCCGATCGAGGGATTCGAGGCCGTGGCGCTGCCGCACCTGGACGCCGCCTATACGCTGGCGCGCTACCTGATGCGCGACGACGCGGCGGCCCAGGACGTGGTGCAGGAGGCGTTTCTCCGTGCGCTCAAGTACTTCGACCGCTACCGCGGCGGCGATGCGCGCGCCTGGGTCTTGGCCATCGTGCGCAACACGAGCCACACCTGGCGCCGGCGCCAGGGGGAGCGGGGAGGGCCCGTGGAATTCGACGAGCGCGTGCATAGCGAGTCGGTCGAGGAACGCACTCCTGAGGCCGCGCTGCTGCGTGCGGCCGATCGCGAGATGGTGCGTCGGGCGCTCGACCAGCTGCCGCTCGAGCTGCGGGAGGTGATCGTGCTGCGCGAGATCCAGGGGCTGAGCTACAAGGAGATCGCCGCGGTCGCGGGCATCCCGATCGGGACGGTGATGTCACGTCTGTCGCGGGCGCGAGCGAGGCTCGAGCAGCTGCTCGGCGCCCTGGCGGGAACGGAGTGACGATGCGCTGCCGGGACTTGGAGCAACGGATCGGCGCGCTCGCCGACGGTGAGCTGGTCGAGGCAGAAGCGCGGGATGTGGAAGAGCACCTGCGCTCCTGCCCGACCTGCCGGGCGGCGCACGAGCGGGTGCTGGCGCTGCGCACCGCGCTCGAGCAGCACGCGCCACCACTCGCGGCTCCCGACCGGTTGCGCGCGGCGGTACACGCCCGGCTCGAGACGGCAGGGATCGTGTCGCGTCGCCCCGTGGCGTGGCGCTGGCTGGCCGCCGCGGCTGCGCTGGTGGCGGTGATTGGGGGGACGTGGCAGGTTGCCACGTCGGTCAGTGCGGGGCGGGCGCTCGCCGACCAGGTGCTCGCGAGCCACGTGCGCTCGCTGATGCCGGGCCATCTCGCCGACGTCGCCTCGACCGATCAGCACACAGTGAAGCCGTGGTTCAATGGCCGGCTCGACTATTCGCCGATGGTATCCGATTTCGCTGGCGCCGGCTTTCCCTTGATCGGCGGGCGGCTCGATTACGTCGGAGGACGGCCGGTGGCCGCGCTCGTGTACGCCCGGCGCCAGCACATGATCGATGTCCTGCTCTGGCCGACGGGCTCAGGCCAGAGCGTCGGCCCGGCTGCTCTCACCCTGCAGGGATATCACATGCTCCATTGGGTGGGGCCACAGTACACCTACTGGGTTGTGTCCGACCTGGGGACACCGGAGCTGCGTCAGTTCGTCGAGCTGCTGCAAACCGCGGACTCCGCGTACACACCGTAGGCTTTCGGCTGACATCCGATCTCCATGAAGCGGGGTTCAACTTCGCTTCATGAAGGAGTTAGGCGCCCGATCCGAGATTTGGTCCTCGTAACGGTCCCGGTGATCGGGAGGGAAC
>DASTHG010000121.1:0-7906 GCA_035718325.1 Gemmatimonadales bacterium
GCTTCACCGTTCAGCCCACCAACACTTTACCGCTCGGAACGATCACACCCGCCGTGGAAGTCACGGCGCTCGATGCTCAGGGAAATCCAGTAAGCGGATTTACCGGGACCATCACGGTCGCGATCGGACACGACGCGAGCCTGCTCGGCAACGCGGTGCTGTCGGGGACACTCACCGTGACCGCGGTCAACGGTGTGGCGCGTTTCGGTACCCTGAGTATCGACCAGGTCGGGGTCGGCTATACGCTGCGGGCGACGGCGACGGGGCTAACGAGTGCAGAGAGCGCGGCGTTCAACATCGGCACGCCGTGACGGCGTGGGGCAGTCACTTCCAGACGCACAGGACGTGCAATGCTAGACGTACGGACGTCTAGCGGTAAACAGTGCACAGTGAACTGGTAGGCCAACCAGCTTACCTGTTCGCTATCACCTGTTCACCGCTGCACGTCTGTACGTCTAGTAGTGATTGTCCGCGTCTATGGGTGACCATCTGCGGTCTGCCATATGGCAGATGGATCGTCGCCGGCGAATGCGTTGACATGCACCATCCACCCGAACAGATGGGGAACGAAGCGCCCGCCGACGGCGGCACACGCATCCGCCGTCGCGATCGGGCTCTTGGGGCCGAACACGGGGCGACCGTCTTTCATCTCGCGCCAGCGCTCCGGGGCGCCGCGCGGCGGCAGGCACCAGTTCACGTGCCGGTGCCAGTGGGCGATGCTCAGCGGGACGCGCCGGTCGAGCTCGTCGAGCGGTGTGTCGGGGGCGTCGTCGTACATCGCGCCGACGAGGGAATAGCGTCCCGACGGATCGCGGGCGTAGAGCAGCGAGGTGGGACGGGCAGGATCGAAGCGCAGCCGTTCGCCCAGCGCGTTGAAGAGGTTGGTGAAGTGGTACACGGGCTGGGGCACGCCGGGGAATAGCTGCCGGTACCCGTTGGCGATCGCCGAGTCCACGTTTTGGTAGCGTGTGAGGTCGCGCCGCATCTCGGCGACGAGGGCGGCGGCGCGCGCCGAGTCGCCTGCCGCCGGCGCGCGGTGCGGCGTCATCACCATGTGCAGATCGGCGATCATCGGCCCGCTCATCGCTTGATCGGCGGCGACCGCCGCGTGGCGATCGGTGGAATCCGCACCGCTCATCCCCGCCATGCCGGGCATCGAATCGTGGGACTGGGCCCGACAGGCGGGAGGGATCAGGACGAACAGGGCGACGGTAAGGCAACCTGGTTTCACGAATGTCTCCAATGGTGGCAGAAACAGGAAAGCCAATGCTAGACGTACAGACGCACAAGTACCAAGGACATGCAATACTAGACGTACAGACGTGCAGGGGTGAATAGATGTTAGTGAATGGGTGGGCCGGCTGGCGCCTACCTGTTCACTGTTCACTGTTTACCGCTGAACGTCTATACGTCTAGCAGTGCAGGTCCCTGATCATGGCGCCTGGATTTCCAGCTGTCGTACGGTCGTCACGTCGCGTCCCCGTGCCCGCACCGTCACCGCCACGCGATAGCGTCCCGGATCGAGACTCGCGACGTCGAGAGCGACCGCTCGACCGACGATCCCGCGCTCCGGCTGCGCGACCTCGCGCCAGGCGAGGCTCGTCTGACGCCGCTTCCCCAGGCCGATCCATCCGCCGATCCGGCGCAGCAGCCCCGTACGCTGCGGGGTCACCGCCACCGACGTCTCGATCGGCTCGTTCGGCGCAAGCCCGTAGGCCTCCCAGTAGAGCCCGACGCGCGCGCCGGGCGCCACGCGGCCCGGTCCGTGCACGAACGGCAGCACCAGATCGAGTTGCTGCGGCAGCGAGTCCACGGGGCCCACCGGATCGAACACCAAGGGGTCCGAGAGCTGCACCGCCCCCGAATCTCGCGGTGCGAGCGCGATGCGTGCTCTCCCGGCGCGGTGCAGCGGCTGCCGGGTGACTTCGAATCCGGCGAAGGAGGCGGTCCACGGCGCCGCGGCGACGAGGACGCCGCGCGGCGTCGCTCGCTCGTCGCGCACGACGAGCGGAGCGGTGCGCTCGTCGGCGGCGAGCACAGCGACGAGCTGCGGGGGATCGCCTTGCCACAACGTGTCGTGCGTCAAATCGAATGCCACGACGAGCACCGTCGAGTCGGGACGGCGGAACACGGTAAAATCGGGCGCCAGCGTCTCGAACGTCGTCGCGTAGAGCGGAGCGTAGCGTTCGTGCGGGCGCGGCGGCTGGAGCGTCCAGGCAGCCACGCCCGGATCACGAGTGGGCTCCCAATCGGGGAAAAAGTGGAACGCCGGCACCCGCTCGTGACCGGTCACATCGCGCACATCGTTCAGCTCGTCGGTCAACGGCTGGCTCCAGGCAACCGGCCACCCGTAGCGCAACGTCAACTCCCGCAGGTCGTCCGCCAGCGGGGACGCCCAGGCCGAGCCCGCGCGCTCGAGCATGCGCACCATCGTGAGCCGGGCGAAATGCTCCACGCGGCGGTCGTTGCCCGGCCGGGACAGCAGCGGCTGCGCGAGCCACCAGAGGCGCGCAGAGAATGCGGCGCGTGATGCGCAGTCGAGCCGGTTGAAGCGATGGCGCAGGGTACCGTCGAGCAGCGGCGTGAGATCCGTCCAGCGGCAGCGCAGCGCGTCGGGCATGTCCGCCAGCGCCGCGGCATAGACGGTGTCGGCGGCGGCGTCATCCCCCGCCGCGTGTCGCGCGAAACCCTCGAGCGCCTCGCACCACCAGAGCTCGGCGCGGCAGGCGCGCGCCGCCGCGTAGGCTTCGGCGAATCGGTCGCTTTCGACGAGATAGCGAACGCGTTGGCCGGCGATCCACCAGTCACCCGGGAGCTCGGCCGCCGCGGAATCGAGCAGGTCGAGCAGCTGTGTGCGCGCGGTCTTGATTTCGTCGGGCTCGCGTGGCAGGGGCACGCGATCGTCGCCGTACCAGTAGCAGAAGCGGCCGATCTTCTCGTCGCAGTCGCTGGTGCTGACGCGCGACTCCAGCGTGCGCGGGGCGAGAAACCCACGGCGCGATTCGAACGCCTGCTGGGCACGCTGCGCCGACCGCAGCGCAGACACCGAATCGGACTGCGCTGCGGCAACCAGCGAGGCGAGAAGCAGCGCGGAACTCGCCGTGGCCAGGCTAGTGCCCCTCGCTCGTGGGATCGGATTCGTCGAACACGCGTTGCAGGCGCGGCGCCGCTCTGAGCGGGCCGAACTCCGGCCACCTCAGGTTCCACCACAGCATCGCCCCTCGCGGACGGGCCCGTTCGATGAGCGCGAGAGCGCGCGCGGTATCCCCCAGCGCCACCAGCGGCATGGCGATGTTCCACACCTGCGCCTCGCGGACGACGGCACCCCGATCGAACGGTGCGACCAGGCTGTCCAGCCCCGCACGTGCGTGCAGCGTATCGCCCGTCGCCGCTTGCGTCGCGGCCAGCACACCGCGTGCCGCCTCGTAGTCGTCGGGCGCCAGGCGCAAAGCGGTCTCGGCGTCGGCCCGGGCGGCGGTCACATTCCCGAGGCGCAGCAAGACCCAGGCCCGATCCAGGTAGGCGTAGTGGAAACCGGGTGCGACCGTGACCGCGCTGTCGAGCAGGTTCCGAGCCTGCTCGGCGCGGCCGGCAAGGAAATCGATTTCCGCCAGCCGCATGAGCGAGATCGGCCGACCCGGCTCGATCATCAGCGCCTGGCGAAACGCCGCCGCGGCAGCGGAGTCGCGACCGACGTTGGCGAGCGTCACGCCCAACAGGTTGAGCGCCTCGGCGTTGCCGGAATCGAGTGTTACGGCCCGCTGTTGCGCCTCGATTACTCCCTGGAAGGTGCGGGGATGGAGCAGCCAGAGCAGCAGGCCGTAAGCCATCCAGGCATCGGACGATGCGGAATCCTGCCGCAACACCGCATCCGCCGCCGCGAGACCGCGCGCGAGCAAGGTATCTGAAGAAAGCGTCGGGTGGTTCCACCCCCACGCCGGAAACAGGGCGTAGGCGAACGCCGCGCGAGCACGTGCGGCCGAGTAGCCGGGGTCGACGCGCAGCGCGGCCTGATACTCCGCCAACGCGGTCACCGTGCTGCTCGGCGAGCGCTCGGCCAGCGCATAATTGCCGCGCAGAAAGTGCTCGTACGCGACCGGACTCCGGGTGGGACGGTCGGCGATTGTCGTCCGCTCGGCGGGCGCGAGTCGCCCGATGATCCCGGTTGCGACATCGCTGGCGAGATCGGTCTGGAGCGCCAGCAGATCCCGCTCCTCCCGGTCGAACACCTCCCCCCAGACGCGTGCTCCGGTGGCGGCCTGCATCAACTCGGCGGTCACGCGTACGTGATCGCCGGAGCGACGGACGCTCCCCGTCACCAGATAGTTGACGTTCAGGTCCCGGCCGAGCGCGGCGGGATACTCGAGCGGACGACCACGAAAGCGGCGCACGGCGTAGCGCGACGACACCGCCAGCCGTTGCACGCGACCGATCCGGACGATCAACTCTTCGGTGACACCATCGGCGAGATAGGCATCGGCGGTGTCGGGCGAGAGATTGTCGAAGTACAGAACCGCGACGGTCCTCCCGACCGCGCGTTGGGCCGGGGCCCCGCAAGGCGGTGCGGAGCCATCAGCGCATTGGGCGGCGAGGGAGCCGGCGATCGGTGCCACGGCGAGCAGCAACCCGAGCGCCGTACCCCGCGCCGCCATCCGATTCCGGACCTGCATTGCTTCAATTTACCGCTAACCGCCCTCCTCGGGATCGACTGAGCGTTAACGGTTCCCCGGAGCGCGCTGCTGCATACGGTTACGCATCTCTGTGACGTTCTGGTCCCAGACCTTCTGCTGATCGGGCGTGAGCAGGGTGCGAATTTCTTCATCCTGATTGCCGAACAGGGTCCGCATCTTCGCGCGCGTGGCCGAGTCCGGCGGCGTTCCCGGCGTGAACGGAGGCATTTGTGCACGGTACTTGGCCGTGATCGAATCGACCTTGGCCTGTTGTGGCGCGGTCAGGGTAATGCCCTGCAACAAGCGCTGCAGGCGACGCCCCGCGAACCCGCCCCCGCCCCCGCTTTGACCTCCCGGCGATTGTGCTCCGGCGACCGCTACCGCCGCGAGTGTCAGCCCGATGCAAAGTGCTACGAACTTTTTCCGCATACGATGTCCCTCCTGGGTTCCCCTCAGTACGCGAGCCGCGGCTGACGCGTTGCTATATTCCCCGGCGGCACGCATGCGCGCGCCCCGCATCGGGAGCGGTCCGGCATCTCCGCCGGGCCGAGGCGTTGCCCAATCGGCCCCCCGGTGCTCGAGTCTCCAACCAATGGGAGCCTATCGTATGACCAAAGCCTCACACCCCGATGCTCAGCCCAGTGCCGTGGTCGTCATCGACATGGCGAACGATTTCGTGTTCGCGGGCGGCGTCATTGCCGACGCCGGGGGCCCCGAGTACCAGAAACGGGCGCAGCAGATCGTGCGTCCGCTCGCGCGGCTGCTCGAGGCGGCGCGGCGCGCGGGCGTCCCCGTGGTGTACGCGACCGACGCGCACACGCCGGCGGACAGCGAGCTGCGCAAGTGGCCGCCCCACTCCATGGCCGGCACCTGGAACGCCGAGATCGTGCCGGACGTGGCACCGTTACCAGGCGATGTCGTGATCGGGAAGCAGACCTACAGTCCGTTCCTGACCCCGGCGTTCGAGCGCGAGCTCGGGCGGCGCGGCATCAAACGCCTGTACGTGACGGGACTGCACACCGACTGCTGCGCGCGCCATACGTCGGGCGACGCCTTTCAGCGTGGCTACGATCTCGTGTGGGTAACCGACGCGCTGCAAGCGTTCACCGACGAGGCCCATCGCGCCGGGCTCGAGTACTTCAAGGCATGGTACGCGACCGATCCTGAGCGGCAGTTGCGCACAGTGGACGAGGTTGTCGCGGAGTGGAGTGCAGGGCCGGACCCGGCAGCAGTCTAGTCGGAAAACAAACGGGGCCGCGACATCATGTCGCGGCCCCGCGTGTGTTCGTGGCACCCGTGGTCTAGGGTAACGCCCAGCGCAGCGACGCGATCACCGATCCATAGCGCCACTGACCGCTCGTCGCCGCGGTCGTCGCGACCTGGGAGTCCTCGCTCTCGAGCTCCAGTCGGAAATCACGCCCCGGTGCGAGCGGCGCATCGAGCATCGCGTAGAGGCGAAACGCCGTCGTCCACGGGCCGTAGCGGCCGCGCTGTTGGGCCACCCGCTGCACCCCCGCCCCGCCGTCGACCGCAATCACGACGGATCCCGGCGTTTCGATCTCGAAGTACGTCCCCGCTTCCGCGACCTGTAATTGCCACGGCGCGAAGTACCCCGAGACGCTCGGATGATCGTAGTGGATCTGGTGGAACTGAGCCGACACCTCAGCCGCAGGCGTGACGGCGACGGCTGCCACTCCCGAGAGCTGCGTCTTGTGGTTGGTCTCGAGTGAGTCGCTCAACGCCGCCGTTTTGCCGATCGCGCGGAGCGTCAATGGTCCTGCGACCGGGAACGCGAGGAGTCCGCTGAACTGCGTGCGGAGCACATGATTCGCCACCAGCAGCGGGCTCGCGTCGACTACGCCACGGTCTACGCGTACGTCGAGCCCAAGCCGCGACGCCGGCGCGTGCCAGCGCGCTCGAAACTGACCGGTCGGGATCACCGTCGCGCTCGACTGCCGGACTGACGGCGGGGACGGAGGCCCTTTCGGCGGGCCCGAAGGGGGGCCAGCGAGCGAATCGATCGGCTCGATGCGAGTGGCCCCTCCGCTGGCCTCGATCTTGAATGCGGCCATCGGCTGCCACGTAGCCCTCAATGCGAGGGCATCGAGGTCGGCACCGTCCGCGGAGGCCCCGACATGCGAACGACTCCCCTCGATACCAAAGCGTGCCGGCCCGGCCGCACCGAGCTCGAGGGCGCCGCCGACGCGCCAGATCGTATTGCCGTCGGAGTCGTGGCTCCCGGCGACGAGCGGCGTGAACGCCGGCGCGGCCACGGCACGAACCACGGCGAGGCGCTGCGCGATTTTCGGACTGGGCGCCAGCGCTTGCGAGCGCTCCAGCGCCACCACCGCCTCGCCGGGACGGCCGGCCCGCACCAGCTCACGCGACAGCTCCTGCCACGCCTCCGCGTCGTTGGGGTGCGTGGCGAGCCAGCTTCGGTAGACCACCACCGCCGCGTCAGTCCGTCGCGCCCGCGCCAGGACGCGTGCCTCTCCCATCACAGCGTCGCGTTCCGCGGGCCCGAGCCGCAGGGCCTGGGCCGACCAGCGCAGCGCGTCGTCGGATTGCCCCAATCGCGACAGCACGTCGGCGACGGCGAGGTAGCCCCACAGATCCTTCGGCTCGAGTGCCACGTAGCGACGAAACAACGGCAGCGCCCGCGCGGGATGGCGGCGCTGCAGGTCCGCCAGACGGTAGGTTGCGCGCGAGTTCTGCGGATCGACCGCCAGCACCGCGGCGTAGGCGTCGATGGCCGCCTCGGCGTCCCCAGAGTCGTAGATCGACTCCGCGCGGGCGAGGGAGATCGCCGTCGAGCTCTTCGCCTGAGAGACTGCTTGCGGAGGATCGGCGGCGGATGCCAGCTCCGCAGCCAGCAGCAGAAAGAGCCAACGCCCTCGCCCTCCGCCGACGGCGATGCGACGCGGCGCCTGCTCGATCGGCGTCGGTAGTGCGCCCGGCTCGCGCCGCGCCGCACGGCGCGCGCTGTGCCGGAACCACAGTCCCATCAGCTCGACTGTGGACACGACCACGATAAGAGTGGCGAGGGAGAGGGCGAAGGCCGCCGTGCGCCACACGTTATGTGACACCGTCGCCGAACCGGCGACGAAGTGTGTGCGCGCGGTGCCGACCAGCACGCCAAGCAGCCACCCGGTGGTCCACATCCCGCCGAGAATGCCCGCGGCGAGCAGCTGTTGCAGCGCAATCACGCGCCACGGCGCCGCGGCCACGCCCTTCCA
>DASTHG010000122.1:0-4189 GCA_035718325.1 Gemmatimonadales bacterium
CGAAGCTCGTGTCGAGCGTATTCCAGTTCACATTGGACAGCGACAACGGCAAGCCGGCGGCATCGACCTGGAAGAAGTTGACTAGGTTCTGCGACGGCTGATGGAAGCCGCAGCAGCCGAAGTGGCTCCCCGAGTGCGGGAAGTTCAGCCGCTCGCCCCAGTTCGAGTTCCAGCCCGAGGGCTCGCCGTCCTTCACCGAAGCCTGGAATGCGAGGATCGTTTCCGGCCCGTTCATGTACTGCGTGAACGCGGTCCAAACGTGATCGAAGCTGGTCTCAAGTGCGTACGGCGAACCTGGACCGGCGACCGAATCCAGCACCGCCTTTGCCGAGTCCCAGTACGCCGCGTTCTTGGCGGCGGCATAGGCGTAGACGCGCCCCTTGTACGCGCGCGCCGTCCACGAGTACGCCCGCCCGGCGTCGCCGTTGCGCGGCCCCGGGCCGTTCGCCAGCTCGGCGGCCTTGAGGAGATTCTCGGCGGTGTTGAGGTCTTTAACGAGATTCCCGATCACGTCGACACCGACGTTGGATTTCTTGAAATCGACGTCGGCCTCGGTGTAGTAGGGAATGTTCTCCCACATCCGATAGGCTTCGAAGTGGTAGTGCGCCCGGAGGAAGATCGCTTCGCCCCGGACACCTAGCCCCTGCCCCGAGGCGGAATCCATGCCGCCGGCCGCGATCACCTTGTCCAGCAGACGGATCGTGGCGTTGGAGCGTGCCACGCCGTCGTAGACTTGCGCCCACTTCTGGTTGAGGTAGTCCTGCACGTCGCCCACGCCCCAGAGGTAGGTCTCGATCTCGTTGACCGGCTGCTGGTCGCCGAGGTTCGAGCCCTTGTGGGCGTCGCCGCTCGTGACGCTACCCCACACCCAGTTGCTGGCCGCGCAGCCCCACGATCCCGCGGAGCTGGAGCTGCAATCGAGTGAGCGGTAGGCCGCGATCAGCAGGCCTTCCACGCCGTCCGGCGTGGCCAGGGCGTCCTCGTTGAGGACGCCTTGCGGCGTCGTGTTCAGAAAGTCTTTGCATGCGTAGGTGACGCCGATCGCCAGTGTCACGATCGCCGTCCCGAGCAGCAGCTTGTTCCATTTGCGCGTGTTCATCGTCTTTCGTTCCTCAAGAGTTTGAGACGCGTCGTTTAGAACGTGGTCGAGATACCGATCGTGATCGTGCGGTTGCTGGGATACGACCCTTGGTCGATCCCGCGATACTGGTCACGCACGTCGCCGGCCGCCGCAGTGACGTCCGCCGCAGGCAGCGACGGATCGAGACCGGAGTACCCGGTGATGGTGAACAGATTTTCCGCCTGCAGATAGATGCGCGCGGCGGGGATCCAGCGGACCAACGCCGTGGGCAGGTTGTAGCCGATCTGCAGGTTGCGCAGCCGCAGGTACGATCCGCTCTCGACCCAGTAGCTCGAGAACTGCCGGCTGAAGGCGTCATTGGCGTCCAGTCGGGGATACTTGGCGCCCGGATTCGTCACCACGCCCGGGCAGCTGGTGGCGTCGCAGGGACCATTGAGCACCACCGAATTCGACAGCAGGTCCTTGCGCACGTTGGTATCGAAATACCGGAACACGTACCAGTACTTCTCTTCGTTGAAGATCTTGTTGCCGACCGTCCCGAAGATCGTGGCGGAGAGGTCCCAGTTGCCGTGCCGCAGCCCCAGGTCCAACCCGCCGGTGAAGTTCGGGTGCGGGGTGCCGATGATCGCGCGGTCGGCCGAGGTGATGTGGCCGTCGCCGTTCAGATCCTTGAACTTGATGCGCCCGGGGCGCGCGCCGTCGTTCCAGTACGGCGCCGCATCGAGCGAGTCGCGATAGTAGCCGTCCGCCACGAGGCCGTAGAACGCCCCGATCGGCTGGCCGACCTGGTTGATGATCGGGTTCTGATCCCGGATGATATTGGCCGGGAAGAAGAACTGCGACACGCCGTCGATCTGGACGATCTTGTTCTTGTAGTGCGCGCCGTTGACCGAGGCGCTCCAGAACGTCGACCCGCCGATGACGCCCTTGTACCCGAGCGTCATGTCGAAGCCCTTGTTCGTCATCTTGCCGATGTTGACGATCGGCGGGGCGGCGCTGCCGGCGGTGGCCGGCGTGGCCGGATCGAACAACAGGTTGTTGGAGTTGCGGGTGTACACATCGACGCTGAACGAGCCCTTGCCCTGATTGAACTCGAGATCCGCACCGACGTTCACCGAGCGGTTTTCTTCCCACTTCAGATCGCTGTTGCCGATCTTGGTGATCTTGAAGCCCGGCGTGATGTTGGTCTTCGATCCGCCGCCGATGTCGTAGAAGGTGTCACCGCGATCGCCGCCCAGCTGGCTGACGATACGGTCGGAGGGGATCTGCTGGTTGCCGGTGATCCCGAAGCCGAAGCGCAGCATCGCGCTGCTGATGAATCCGCCGCTCGGGAAGAACGATTCGTTCGACACGCGCCAGCCGAGCCCGATCGCCGGGAACGTCCCCCAGCGGTGCGTCGGGCCGAGGCGCGAGGACCCGTCGCGCCGCACCGTCGCGCTCAGGAAGTAGCGCTCGGCGTAGTTGTAGTCGGCCTTGCCGAAGAACGACAACAGGGCCGCGACGTTGCCGGCGCTGGTCGCGTTCTTGGTGGTCGGGTCGCACAGCGCGTCCTGGATGAACCGCTCGCTAATGTTGTCGACGAGCAGGTTGGCGCAGCTCGCCGATTCGAAGCGGTTGATGTTCTTCGTCGCTTCCTGGCCGAGCAGCACAGTGAGGTTGTGCTTATCGAACGTGCGCACGTAGTTCAGCGTGTTGCTCCAAGTCCACTCCGTAAACAGGTCGTAGTTCTCGTTGATGCCGTTGGTCGAGGTGACCTCGGAGTTTTCCGGCGTGGGCGCGCTGAAGCCGTGGAAGTTGTTCTGATCGAGATTGAACCCGAACCGGGTCTTCAGGGAGATGCCGTGGCTCGCATCGAAGCCCGCAAAGAAGTTGCCGAATACCCGGTCGTTGGTGTTGATATTGTTCTGTCCCGCAAACGCGACCTTCAACGGATTCGTCAGGTTCGACAGGTGGGAGGCCTTCCCGGAGGCGAAGTAGCCCGCGATGTCGTAGACCGGGACGACGGGCTGCTGGAAGATGTTCTTCCCGATGATGCCGCCCTCGCCCAACCCGTTGTCGTCGAGCCCGCCGTAGCCCTGCTCCCGCGTAATCGAGAGGTTCTCGCCGACGCTCACCCGGTCCATGTTGAACGTGGTGTTGATCCGCACCCCGCCGCGCTGGAACAGGTTGAACGCCGCCGTGCCTTGCTGATTCAGATAGTTGAAGGACACGAGGTATGCGTTGTCTTCGCCGCCGCCCGAAATCGAGAGATTGGCGTTGCGCACCTGACCGCTGCCGAATACCGCTTTCCACCAGTTGGTCCCGGGGCTGCCCGGCATGATCAGCTTCGTGCCGTCGGTCGTGTACTGATAGGACGAGGGATCGACTTTCGTCCCGAGACAGGTGGTGGTCGTGTTGAGGCAGCTCTGATGCACGCCGTCGTTCGGCCAGATGAACGCCGGGACGGACGGAGCGTTGGGATCGCCGTAGATGTTCTGCGGTACCGGGATGCCCGCGTTCTCGTAGGAGGCCTTGAGCACCGCAGCATAGTCGAGCGAATTCTGGATCAGGATCCCGTCATAGCCCTTCACGGGATTCGCGACGCCGGTCGTGACGTCGAGCGACACGCGGCGCCGGCCGGGATGGCCGCGCTTCGTCTCGATGATGACCACGCCGTTGCTCGCGCGCGATCCGTAAATCGACGCGGCCGACGCGTCCTTCAGCACTTCCACCGACGAGATGTCGTCCGGATTCAGGAAGTTGAGGTATGAGTCCTGCACCGGCGTCCCGTCGATCACGTACAGCGGATCGTTGTTCTGGAACGAGCTGAAGCCGCGGATCCGCACGGTGGTGCGCGAGCCGGGCGAGCCGCCGTTGTCGATCGTGACGCCGGCGGCGCGGCCATCGAGCCGTTGCAGCGCGCTGGCGCCGCTCTGCCGCTGCAGGCTCTGCGCGTCGACGCTCGAGCCGGCACCGGTCATGTTCTTGCGCTGCTCTTCCATGTAGCCGGTCACCACGACCTCGGGCAGCACGGCCACCGACGCTTCCATGGTGACGTCGATCGCCGTCCGGCCGCCCAGCGTCTGGGCGACGCCGCGGTAGCCAATGGAATTGAACACCAGGATCGCA
>DASTHG010000123.1:0-10979 GCA_035718325.1 Gemmatimonadales bacterium
GCCTGATGGCGCATTCGGAACGGACCGCGGCGCTGAATCGCATGCATCTGGCCGTGAAAGAGCTGACCGATCAGCTGAAGCTGATCGCGGCCCATCCGCCCGAGGGGCTGGTGGACTTGAAGAGCGCGGTCGACGACGTCCGGCTGCAGCTGTGGGGCGTGCTGATGAGCGCGTCCGCCCAGGGGGAGAAGGACTTCGGGGAGCGGTTCCGCCTGCGGCGGGCAACGGAGATCCTCCAGGGGATCCTGCGAGACGTCGAAGCCGGCCAGCTGAAGCTGACTACCAAGGAAGCGGCGGAGCTCGGCATCGTAGCCCGGGAAATCGGGAAGCGCGTGACGGGGGCGCAGTAGCGTTTCGAGGGCTTGCGCTTTTCCGGCCGACCTGGTAGCCTCCGTGCCGTTGAACTGGGAGTCGCGTCCCGTGCAGTTCTCGATCCGAGTCCGGATTCGAGAGACGACGGTGACGCGATTTTTATTTGGGAGACGGGACATGACTGCGACCGCGATCGGTAACCCGGCAGCCACACCTTCGGATCATAGGCCATCCGGCCGATTCGAGGGGCTTCGGCGTTACGGCAAGGATCAGCGCGCGCAGACGGGGGAGAGCCACCAGGCAGTGTAACCAGGCCGGCTCGGTTCCCAGGGGATGAATGAGATCGCCCCATCTGCGCGAGATGCCAGATGGGGCGATTGCTTTTTCTGCAGGCCGGCGGGCGGGTGGCGTTCTCATACGAGACACGCGACTCCCGGGTGGGGCGTCATCCGTTCGTTGGTCCAGGGCTTCTGTAGCTCACCGGTAGAGCGGCCGGGTGAAAATCGGCGCGGAGCGGGTTCGACTCCCGCCGGAGCCGTGATGCCGCCGTGGCGAAACGGCAGACGCGCGACGCTCAGAACGTCGTGGGTGAAACTCCCGTGGGGGTTCAAGTCCTCCCGGCGGCATGGCTGTGACAGGTTCTGACTGTCCAGAGTGCTGGCGCAATCGGCAGCGCACCGCGTTCGGGACGCGGGGGTTCCCGGTTCGATCCCGGGGCACTCTACTTGACCGGGGGTTGATGAGCAGGGCGTTATGATGAGAGAGGAGGTTGCAGGGACATGCGCATTTTCGGAACGCACGACGAACTGACCCAGATCCAGCTCGCCAAGGTGGCGGAGCGGGCGCGCAAGGTCGCGCTCATGGCGGACGGGCATGTCGGCTACGTCATGCCGATCGGCGGCGTGGCCGCGTACGACAACGCCGTGTCGGTGGTGGGCGTGGGGTTCGACATCGCGTGCGGCAACGCGGCGATCCGGACCGATCGCACTCTCGACCAGCTGGCGCCCGCTCTGCCGTCGCTCGCGGACGAGATCGCCGCGACCGTCTCCTTTGGCGTGGGCCGGAAGAACCGGGCCGGCGATGCGCCGACCGATCACCCGCTGTTCGATGAAGCGGCGTGGCAGGCGGTGCCGCCCAAGCACCGCCAGGCGCTCCATACCAAGGCGCGCCAGCAACTCGGAACGGTCGGCAGCGGCAATCACTATGTCGACGTGTTCGCCGACGAAACCGGGACGATCTGGGTGGGCGTGCACTTCGGCAGCCGCGGCTTCGGCCACACGGTGGCGTCGAACTTCCTGGCGCTGGGCCAGGGGGCGTCGTGGGGCGAGCGGGTTCCGGAGACCGAGGTGCTGTTGCCGCTCGATCAGCACCTCGGCCACGATTACTGGCAGTTGATGGAGCTGGCGGGACGCTACGCGTACGCCGGGCGTGAGTGGGTGGCCCGCAAGGTCGTGTCGTTGCTCGGGGGAACGGAGCTCGAGCTGGTGCACAACCATCACAACTTCGCCTGGAAGGAGACCCACGACGGCGAAGAACTGGTGGTGGTGCGCAAGGGTGCGACGCCGGCGTTCCCCGGTCAGCTCGGGTTTATCGGGGGCTCGATGGGCGATGACGCCGTGATCGTCCGCGGCACCGACTCAGCGGATCCCGCGGTGCAGGAGACGCAAGCGGCGGCGCTCTTCTCCACCGTCCACGGCGCCGGCCGCGTGATGAGCCGGACGGCTGCGGCGGGGAAGCGGAATCGCAAGACGGGAAAGCAGATCTCGGAAGGGAAGGTGAGCCCCGAGATGATGCAGGAATGGGTCGCGCGGAAGGGTGTGCAGCTCCGCGGCGGCGGGCTGGATGAGAGCCCGCACGTGTACCGCCGGCTGCCCGATGTGTTGGCGGCGCAGGGCGGCACGATCGAGGTGCTGCACACGCTGCGGCCGCTGATCGTGGTCATGGCCGGAGCGGACGAGTTCGACCCGTACAAAGATTGACATGATGTGATGGATCGGCTGGCGCGAGCCCGCGAGCGTGGCGCTCCCTCGCGTCCAGCCGCGGCGGGGAGCGGTGGGCTACGCGGCCGGACTCGCCGTCAGCTTCCGGAATGCTCGGATCAACCGCCGCTGCGCCGTGGCGTCTTTGGCCGCGACGAAAATCGTATCATCCCCTGCGATCGTCCCCACGATGTCGGTCCAGGCCAGCCGATCGAGCGCCAACCCCACGGCACTTGCCTCGCCCGGCGGCGTGTGCAGGACGATGAGCGACTCCCCCGCTGACTCGACACCGATCACATCCTCGGCCACGCGCCGCCGATCGGGATCGGCCGAGCGCGCGGCGCCGGACGGGGGCCGCCGGTAGGCGCCGCCCGATTTCGCGAGGCGCAGCGCCGCGATGTCGCGACTCACCGATGACTGCGTCACCTGCCACCCGTCCGCCCGCAATGCCTCGACCAGCTCTTCCTGTGTGCGGATCGCCCGCGTGCTGATCAGCTCCAGCACCTTGAGCAGCCGCTTGCGACGCTCGGCGCTCACCGGATGCTGGGTCCGCTACGGGTTCCCGCCAGCCGCGCCAACGCCTGCTCGAAGCGGCGCCGCACCCCGGCACTCCAGCTGCGCCGCGCCTTGAGCCGGGTACGCACCGACGGCAGGCCGAGCGCTCCGATTCCCCCCACGCTGCGCCGCCGGGATACGATGCTCGCCGTCGAGGGAGTCGGGAACTTCACCCCTTCCTTGTGCTCCGCCGCCACGGCCCGATACGCCGCCCGGAACGGCTCGCCGGCCTCGACGCGCCGCAGCACTTCGTCGGTCACGAGCGGATCACCGGCCAGCGCCGCGGCCGCCCGGGCGCGGTTCACCTCGAGCCGCGGCGCCGCCCGGGTCAGCATCGCGAGCATCTCGCGCGTGCGGTCGAGCCCCTTGAAGAGCGGCTCTTTCAGCATTTGAAAGTCGCGATGGTAGCCACTGCCAAGCTTGGACTTGAGCTGCATCACGGTCACGAGATCGGCGTCGAGCGCCGCCGCGCGCGCGCGCGTCAGCTCGAAGAGATCGGGATTGCGCTTGTGCGGCATGAGGCTCGAACCCGTCGCAAGCTCCGGCGGCAGAACGAGCAACCCGTACTCTTCGCCCGAGTACGCCACCGCGTCCGCCGCGAGCTTGCCGGCTTCGTGGCCCAGCTCGGCGCACCAGGCGAGCACGGCCGCCTCGAGCTTACCGCGTGCGTTCTGCACCAGCGCGACGTTGTGCTCGGGAGCGGCGAACCCGAGGGCCCGTGCCGCCGCCGCGCGCTGCAACGGGAGCGGCACCCCGTATCCCGCGGCGCTGCCCAGCGGGCAGCGGTCGACGCGGGCCCACAACGCAGGGAGCGACTCCAGCGTATCGAGCAGTCCTTCGGCGAACGCCGCGGCCCAGAGGCCCGCCGAGGACGGCATCGCGCGGCGTTGGTGGGTGTAGCCAGGCCACAGCGCATCGCTGTTCGCCTGGGCAAAGTCCGTCAGCGCGGCCGCGAGACCGGCCGCGGCGTCATGCACGTCGAGCAGCGCGGCCTTGAGGTACAGCCGCAGGTCGCAGGCGATCTGATCGTTGCGGGAACGTCCGGTGTGCAGGCGCTCTCCGGTCTTGCCGAGTCGCTTCGTCAGCCAGTCTTCGACGGCGGTGTGCGCGTCTTCGTGCTGGGGGCCGATCTTCAGGTGCCCGTGCTGCACGGCCGCAAGCGCCGCCCGCAACCCTGTGCGCAGCTGTTTGTACTCCTCCGCAGACAGGAGCTTCGAGGCCTTGAGCTCCTCGACGTGTCCCAGGCTGCCGAGCACGTCCCAGGGGAGCAGCCGCGCATCCCAATGGCGGTCGTCGCCGACGGTATACGAGAGCATCAGCTCGTCGACGTTCCGGCCGGCCGGCGACCACAGCGTTCGCGGCTTCACGCGAGGTATTCCATCGCCAGACGCGTGTAGAAGTCCCGCGCCGCGCCGACTTCCTCCATCAGCACCCATTCGTCGGGCGTGTGGCTGTTGCGGCTCGTGCCGGGACCGCACTTGATCGCGTCGCGGTCGCGCAGAAACACCCAGTCGGAGCAGGTCGGGGAGCCGAACGTCCTGGCCTCGGGCCGCACGCGCCGCGCCGCGGCGAGCAGCCTCGAGCCCACGGGCGTCTCGCACGGCACCAGGCGGTCCGATGTGACGAGCACCTCGCTCTCGAGGGCTTCGCGCAAGGCATCTGCGAGGTCGGTGTGCGACCACGACGGTGTGCTGCGCACGTCGAGGACGGCGCGCGCGGTCGGCGGCGTGACGTTCCGGCCGACTCCGGCTTCGAGCATCGTCGGGGTGATCGTGGGGAAGCCGAGTACGGGATGGCGGCGGTCGCGGGCGATGTCCCTGAGCGCGACGAGATCCCGGGCCAGCACCTGCGCCGCGTTGACGAACCCGTCCCCGCCGCCATTGGGCTCGGCGTAGCCGGCGTGGCGCTGCTCGCCGTGGGCCAGCAGGTCCACCATCATGAGACCGCGCTGCGCCACGGCGATATCGAGATTCGTCGGCTCCCCCACCACCGCGGCGGTGATTTCGCCCACTCCGGCGACTGCCTGGGGCATCGAGGTGTGGCGCGTTTCCTCGCCGTGTCCCAGGATCACGAGTAGCCGGCCACCGGGAGGGCCGCCTCGCTCGGCGACGTCCCGTGCCGCGCACAGCATCGCGGCCACGGAGGCCTTGGCATCGCCGGAGCCGCGTCCATACATGCGGCCGTCTGCGATCACCGGAGTGAACGGGTCGCGGGTCCAGCCGTCCCCTGGCGGGACGACGTCGAGGTGCGTGACCAGTGCGAGCGTCGGACCACCGCGCTTCCCGCGCACGTGGACCTTTACCCCGCTGGCGTCGCGCACCACGTCGAGTCGCGCGGCGCGCGCGGTGTCCTCGGCAAACCGCGCCACCGCCTCCTCATCGCCGCTCACGGAGGGGATGGCGACGAGGTCGCGCAGCAGGGTGACCTCAGTCGAGCTCGGCTTCAAGCTCCACCGGCTCCTTCTTGCCGACGATCATCGTGCCGCAGCCGACGCCCGTGAACACCTCGAGCAGCAGCGAATCCGCCGCCCGGCCGTCGATGATGTGCGTGCGCTCGACACCGTGCGTCGCAGCGCGGATGCACGCTTCGACCTTGGGGCGCATCCCGCCGACCAGCGCCCCTGTAGCCATCAGCTCCGCGAGGTCGCCGGGATCGGCGAACGTGACGAGCGTGGCGGGGTCGTTCCGGTCGCGCAGTACTCCCGGCGCGCTGGTCAGGAACAGCAGCTTCTGCGCGCCCAGCGCCACGGCGATCGCTTCCGCGACCGTGTCGGCGTTGACGTTGTACACGTTGCCGTCTTCGTCCCCGGCGAGGCTCGCCACCACCGGGACGAGACGTGCGTCGAGCAGCGTGCGCAGCACGTGGGCGTCGACGTGCTCGATATCGCCCACGTGGCCGAAGTCCACCTGGTGCGGCGTGCCGTCGTCGTCGGTAATGGTGACCAGGGGCCGCCGCTTGGCGGTCAACAAATCTGCATCGACCCCGGAGACACCGACCGCCTGCACGCGATGCCCGCGCAGCGCCGACAGCACCGCGATGTTGAGCTGCCCGCCGCACACCATGACGACCGTCTCGAGTGCCTGATCGTCGGTGACCCGCCGCCCCGCGATCAGCTTCGGCTCGCGGCCCGTGCGGCGCTCAAACGCCGTCACCTGCGCGGCGCCGCCGTGCACCACGACAATGCGGATGCCGAGCGACGCGAGCAGCGCGATCTGCGCCGCCACGCCGTCGAGGACGTCGCCGTCGGCGAGGATCTCGCCGCCCAGCTTCACGACGAACACGCGGTCGCGGTAGGCGCGCACGTAGCGCAGCGCCCCCTTCAGGCCGACGATGCCCTTCGCGGGTTCGACCCCTGGGGTCATCTCACTCCTCCCATGATTTCGAGCAACAGCGCGCGCTGCGCGTGCAGCCGGTTCTCCGCCTCCTCGACCACGACCGAATTGGGCCCATCGAGCACCGCGTCGTCGATCTCGACGTTGCGGCGCACCGGCAGGCAATGCAGCACGATCCCCTTGCCACCCTTGGTGCGTTGCACGCGGCGCTCGGTGAGGCGCCACTCCCGGAACGGCTGCCGCAGCGCCCGCTCTTCGTCGGGGCGGCCAAATGCCTGCAGCGACCCCCAACTCTTCACGTACACAGCGTCGGCGCCCGACACACCGGCGTCGATATCGTCGCACAGCTCGACCGATCCCCCCGACGCGCCCGCGATCGTGTGGATGAGGCTCATGTCGTCGGGGTCGAGGTCGAATCCCGACGGCCGCGTGACGACGACGTCCATCCCGAGGCGTGCGGCGGCGATCGCGGCGCTCGCGGGGACTGCGGTCGGCAACGCCTTGGGATGCCACGCCCAGGCGAGGACGAAGCGCTTGCCGCGAGGATCACCCAGCCGCTCACGCAGCGTCATGGCATCGGCGAGCGCCTGGCAGGGGTGGCGGCGCGACGACTCGAGGTTGATCACCGGCTTGTCGGAGAAGCGCGCGAAGTCCTTGATGACGCGGTCTTCCCGTTCGACCGCCCAGTCGGTGCCTTTAGGGAACACGCGGACCGCCAGCGCGTCGGCGTAGCGCGCCAGGACGCGGGCCGCCTCCTTGATGTGCTCGACCGTGGCCCCGTCCATCACCGCGCCGTCTTCCGTTTCGAGCGCCCAGCTGCCGCGTCCCGGCTCGAGCACGAGGGCGTGGCCGCCGTGCAGAAACATCGCCGTCTCCATGCTGGAGCGCGTGCGCAGGCTCGGGTCGAGGAAGATCGCCGCCAGCACTTTGCGCTCCAGTCCACCGCTGATCTCGCCGCGTTTGACACGGGCGGCGAGGGTGAGGAGGTGGTCGATCGCCTCAGGACTCCAGTCTTCCAGGGCGAGAAAATCGCGACCGCTCACTGCAGCGCCTCTTCGAGCGCGCCGAGGACGAGATCGCACTCCGCGGCGCTGAAACTGAGCGGCGGCATCAGGCGCATCACGTTGGGATCGCTCGCCGTGCCGGTGAGGATGCGCCGGTGAAACAGGGCCTGTTGCACGGGCACGGCCGGCCGGCCGAGGTGCAGGCCGAGCAGCAACCCGCGGCCGGTGACCTTCGCGACGCCGAGGGTGATCGCTCCGTGGCGCAGTCGCTCCCCTTGGACACGCGCGTTGGCGATCAGCTCTTCACGATCGATCACCTCGAGCGTTGCGAGTGCCGCGGCGCAGACGACGGGGCCGCCGCCGAACGTGCTGCCCAGGTCACCCGTCTTCACGCCGGTACTCAGCTTCCCGCCTGCGATCACGGCGCCGATCGGGAGCCCGGACGCAAGACCTTTTGCAAGCGTGAGCGCGTCGGGAACGACGCCGTAGGCCTGGGCCGCCGTGAACGCACCGGAGCGCCCGACGCCGCACTGGATCTCGTCGAAAATCAATGCAGCGCCGTGGCGGTCGCACGCCGCGCGGGCCGCGCGCAGGAACTCCACCGAGCAATCGCGCGCTCCGGCGAGGCCCTGAACCGGTTCGACGATCAGTGCCGCGGTAGTCGCGTCGACGATGCGCTCGAGTGCAGCGACGTCGTTGAACGGCACCCGCTGCGCGAGCGGCATCCCGGCGCCGCGCGCCCACTCCTCATACTTGGCGCCGTCGGTGCAGGCGATCGTGGCGACGGTGCGTCCGTGCCACCCCCCCGCGACGGCGACGATTGCGCTCCGACCGGTCGCGCGTCTGGCGAGGTGTAACGCGTTCTCATTCGCCTCTGCGCCGGAATTGCAAAAGAAGACCCTGGCGGCTGGCACCTGACACCGCCGTACCAGCTCACCGGCCAGTTGGTCGCGAATCTCCAGCGGCACTGCCGCGGAATAGAAGATCAATTTCTCAGCTTGCCGGGCGATCGCCTGGACGACGTGCGGATGGCTGTGCCCGGTAGCGGCGACGGCGTGCCCGCCGTAGGCGTCGAGCCACTCCCGGCCTTCGGCGTCGATGAGCCACGAGCCCCGGCCGCGCACGGGGCGGACCGGCATGTGCTGGTAGACGGGAAGCAAGTTCCCCGTCGGCACGTTGCCGGAAACCACGGGCTCGGTGGTCAGCATGGATACACGGCTGCCTGACGCAGCCCCGCGATCTCTTCGAGACCAAGGGCGAGGTTCATCGACTGGATCGCCTGGCCCGCCGCTCCCTTCACCAGGTTGTCGATCGCCACGCTGACCTGCAGCTCGCTGCCGTCCGCGCTCACGGCCGCGTGGACAACCGCGTCGTTCGTGCCGACCACGTGCGTCAATTCCGGCGGTCGGGCGGTCAGGCGGACGAACGGCCGGCCGGCATACGCATCCCCATACCAGTCGACTGGGTTGCCGTCGGGTTCGAGGCGCGCGTGCAGGGTGAGATAAATCCCGCGCACGAACGGGCCGGCGTGCACGATGAGTCGCGGCTCGGCGCGGTGCTGCGTTCCGGTTCCCGACCACCCGCGCCATTGCTCTACGATCTCGGCGTCATGGCGATGTCCGAGGACACCGTAGGCGAAGACGTTGTGCGCCCGCGCCGGGTGGTGCGTCGTCGGTTTGGGCGACACCCCGGCGCCGGAGCTCCCGGTAATCGCGAACAACGACGGCGCGGCAGCGGGAGCGTGGCGGGCGATGGGATAGAGTGCGAGCGCGGCGGCGGTGGCGAAGCAACCCGGCGACGCGATCGCCGTCGTGCCGCGCAGCGACTCGCCGCAGATGTCGGCCAGGCCGTAAACGAAGCGCCCGCGGAACGCCGGGGCCTCGTGGCGTCCGTAATGGCGCTCATACAACGCCGCGTCCTTGACGCGAAAGTCGGCGGCGAGATCGACGACCAGCCCCGGCCCGGCCGCAAAGATCTCGGCCGCCTGGCGCGACGACTCGCCGTGCTCGAGCGCCAGGAACACGATGTCGCGGCCCCGGGCGGCGGCCTCGGGCGTGGCATCACTGAACGCACCGAGATCGAGCGTCGCCAGCGCCGGATGCGACTCGGCGATGGGGCGACCCGCCTGGCTGCGGCTCACCGCCATGAGATCGGTGACCGCGGGGTGCTGGCTCAACAGACGGAGCAGCTCGCCGCCGGCGTAGCCGCCGGCGCCGATGACCGAGACCTTCACGCCACCGCTCCCACCGCCGGTGCGGAGAGTGTCTCGCGCACCACGTCGACCAGCTGCTCCGCCTCGCGGCGGGCGTTGTAAGCGGGGAGGCCGAGGGTGGTCCGCACGAATTCCCGGCCGACGTCGTTGTCGGTCGCCGGTCCGCTGATCGCCGTGATCGGCAGCTCGAACTGCTCGCGATAGAGCTGGGCGACTCCCCAGCACCCGACGGGGTCCGGGGCGCACACGACGTGTGCCGCGGCCACGCTCATCAACTCCGGATCATGCAGGATGTCCTGTACGCCGTAGTCGCCGAGAATGCCGTCGCCCAGCTCGGCGACGATGACGTCGGGGCGGCCGCTGGGGTGCGCGGCGAGGCGATTCAGGATCGCCTTGGCGACGGAAACCGTCATGCCGGCATGCGTGCTCGCCGCGCCGGCGTCGTTGAACGTCAGCGCCACGGACGCTCCAGCGTCGAGCATCGACAACGCATCGCGCATCAGCGCGACGCCGGTGAGTTTCGCTGCGCCGACCCGCAGGCCGCTACGCGTCAGGCCACGTACCAGCTCCGTCGCCGCGACGGTCTTTCCGGCGTTCATGCAGGTCCCGGCGACGTAGACCACGGGCACGGTGCTCTCCAGCCGGTCGGCGGGTGGAATGCCGTGATCCTTGATATGCGCCGGCCGGCCGATGCGGTCGCCGAGCTCGGGGAAGGCGAGGATCGCGCCGAGCACTTCGGCCTCGAACGGCGGCCCGATGTCGGGGTTGGCCGAGGTGCAGCGGCCCAGGATGCCGCCGAGGTTCAGGACGTGCAGCACGTCGCCGACGGACACCCGCTGGGGAACCACGCCGGCGTAGCCGCGCAGCGCGCGCCGCGCGCCCAGCGTCCCGGCGAGCACGTCGCCGGCCCGGAGCGAGAGCATCCGGCCCGTCGGATCCTCGATCGTGTTGTAGCTCGACTTGTCGGCGAGGATGCGGACCGCGAGGACGTACCCCTCCTCGGCCGTGATGTCGTCGCCCACGATCACCTCGCGGGGCAGGGCGGCGTTCTTGGTGCTGCTCGAGATCCGGTCCAACCGGATCCGGGTGGTGACAACCATCCCGATCTCTCCTTACCGGTTCGCCGCGCGGGCGGCAAGCAGTGAGGGAATAGCGGCGACGCGGGCGAAGGCGCGCGCTTCGTCGCCGGTCCACAGCCGGGGCTCCTCGCCGTAGGTGGCTACGGCCGGGTCCATCAGGGAATACGGACTCCGGACACCGGTCACCTGAAACCGCCCGGGCGCGAGCAACACGCGCGTGTCGCCCTCGACCCGCGCCTGCGATGAGGTGATCAGCGCCTCGATGTCGCGCAGCGACGGGTCGAAGTACTGGCCTTCGTGCAGCCGGTCACCGTAGAAGCGGCCCAGGTGATCCTTCCAGAACGTCTGCCAGCGCGTCAGCACCAGCTTCTCGAGCTCGCGGTGCGCCTGGATCAACAGGAGCGCCGCACCTGCCTCGAAGCCGATGCGCCCCTTGATGCCGAGCGCCGTTTCACCGAGGTGCGTGTTGCGGCCGATCCCATACTCCCGCGTGAGCGCGCCGACGC